>CAZJBO010000394.1:0-2884 GCA_964544075.1 uncultured Anaerolineae bacterium | reverse complement strand
CTTGCAGCGGGAAATACTCCCCATGCTCCTGAACGGCAGCATGGAGCGCCTGGAGGAGGAGATCAGACGGATTCAGATGCTCTACCAGGAAAGCTGGCAGAAAAACTGGGGCTATGTGCCGCTCACCGAGCGTGAGCTTGAACATCTCGTGAAGGAGATCACGCAGTTCTACGACCCCCGCTTGGGCTTCTTCGCCGAGCGGGAGGGTGAGGCGTTGGGCTTTCTATTGCCGCTGCCGAACTTCAACCAAGTCTTGATACACGCCTACCCGCGTCCCGGCGTGCCGGAATGGATCACATTGCTCAAGGCTGCCTGGCACTGGAAGGTGCGCCCTAAGATCGACTCGATACGCATCATCCTCCTGGGGGTGCGCGAGGAATACCGGGGACAGGGCATCGACCGCATGTTGATGGCGAATGCCTTCTCTGCCGCGATCAAGGCCGGATATGCCTGGGGCGAGGCAAGCTGGATATTAGAGACCAACGATCAGATGAACCGGGGCATCAAGTCAAACAACTGGCGCGTATACAAAACCTATCGCATCTATCAGAAGCCGGTCTAGGCCCCATAGCATATCTGTTCATCTTGTTCTCGGTGAATAAACACGCATTTTGCTTGACGTTCGATGCGAAATATAGTTAAATGTAGCTAGCGACTTAGTTGGTTGACCCAACCAACTAAGTCGAGACGCTGCGCTTTATTACACATAACGTCTTGTCGGTATGCTAACAAAACCCAAGCACTACCAAACCGGCGACCAGGCATTGGTACGCCACATCAACCTTTCTGCGATCCTGCACCATCTATACGAACACGCACCGGTCTCACGCGCGGCGCTGGCCGAGATGACCGGCCTGAACAAAACCACCGTGTCGAGCTTGGTGAGCGAGCTAATCGAGCACCGCTTTGTGCACGAGGTCGGCCTTGAGTCTGCTGGCACAGGGCGCCCGGCGGTGCTGCTTGAGCTTAACCCCGGCGCCGGGTACATGATTAGCGCCGAGGTCGGCGTAGACTTCCTCTCGGTCATATGCAGCGACTTTGCGCCCGAAGTGCTCTGGCGGCACCACGAGGACATATCCCCCGGCATGGGGCAGTACGCCATCCTCAACCGTCTGTTGGCCATCCTGCACCAGGCCGCCGATGAAGTCGATACGCACGATCAACTGCTCGGCGTCGCGCTGGGCGTGCCCGGTTTGGTGGATCAGCAAAGCGGCACACTGTTGTTCGCGCCCAACTTGGGTTGGAAGGATGTGCTGCTGCGGAAGACTTTGGAGAGCGCGTTCGATGTGCCGGTGTTCGTGGGCAACGAGGCGATCATGGCCGCGTTGGGCGAGTATTTCTTCGGCGCGGCGCGCGGCCACGACCATGTGCTCTACATCAGCGCGGGGGTGGGCTTGGGCGGCGGCATTGTGTGCGCAGGGCGTGTATATGGCGGCAAGACGGGCTTTGCCGGTGAGTTCGGACATATGACGATGGACCCCGAAGGCATCCCATGCAATTGTGGCAATCGCGGCTGCTGGGAGACTCAGGCCAGCCAACCGGCGCTGTTCCGCTACATCCAAAGCGCCCTCGACGCCGGGCACACAAGCATCTTGCCGGAGATGACCGGCGGTAACCTCGAAACGCTCAGCATCTCCCTAATTGTAGACGCCGCCCGTGCCAACGATGCCGTCGCCCTGGAAGCCCTCGGCACGGTGGGGCGCTATCTGGGCATCGGTATTGCATCGCTGGTGAATGTTTTGAATCCCGACTTGGTCGTATTCGGTGGCATACTCAGCCTGGGCGGGGAGTTTCTGTTGCCCGCCATCAAAGACGCGCTCCGGCGCCGCACCTTGCGCTGGAGCCGGGAGGCGACGCATGTTGTCTTGGCCCAACATAGAACCGATGCGTGTGTAATGGGCGGCATAGCGACCATCTATCAAGCAATCCTGGCGCGTTCGAGTGCGATAATATTACAAGGAGATTGAGAAATCATGATGACCTCACGCGAACGTGTCGCCGCCATACTGCGGCACGAAGAAGCCGACCGCATCCCACTTGACCTGGGCGGCACGGTTGTATCCGGTATGCATTGCACAACCGTGTATAAGCTCCGCCAGGCGCTGGGCCTAGATGCGCCGGGCACGCCGGTCAGGGTCGTCGAGGAATACCAGATGCTCGGCGAGATCAAGGATGATCTGCGTGAGGCGCTCGGTGTCGATCTGGTGGGCATCGGTGCGCCGACCGGGTTCTTTGGCTTCAAGTATGCGGATTGGAAGCCCTGGACTTTCCACGACGGCACCCCCTTGCTCGTCCCCGGCGGCTTCAACACCGAGCCGGAGCCGAACGGCGACCTTTTCCTATACCCGGAGGGTGATAAATCTGTCCCACCCAGCGGGCGGATGCCAAAGGGCGGTTGGTACTTCGACTCGATCGACAAGCAAAAGCCTATCGATGACGATAACCTCAACGTAGAAGACAACCTCGAAGAGTTCGGCCCGATCTCCGATGAAGTCTTGGAATATTATGCGCGCACCTTCGACGACGTGTATAACAACAGCGATAAAGCCATCTGTGCAAACTTCGGCGGCACCGGCTTCGGCGACATTGCGTTGGTGCCTGCGCCCTGGCTGAAGGACCCCAAAGGGATTCGCGGCGTCGAGGAGTGGTATATGAGCACGATCTTGCGCAAGGATTATGTGCTTGAAATCTTCGAGCGCCAGTGTGAGATTGCGTTAGACAACCTGGCGAAGATTTACGATGTGGTCGGCGACAAACCGATGATCGTCTTTGTCACCGGCACCGACTTCGGCGCACAGAATGGGCCGTTCATCGCGCCCAAGAGCTATCGCGAGATGTATATGCCCTACCACATCCGGGTCAACGAATGGATACACACCCACAC
>CAZJBO010000393.1:0-2886 GCA_964544075.1 uncultured Anaerolineae bacterium | reverse complement strand
TCGACCCTGGACATCCTCCTGCAAACTACTTTGGGATTGCTTGGCCTGGCCGGGCCGATGGTGGCGGCGGTGGCCGGTATGCTCTCGGCAGGCGCGATCATCATGTTGTTCACCTCAAAGGCCGACTTTGCGCTCATCCAGGCCCGCTATCAGGTACAGCCCGACCTCGGCGTTAAGTCGGCGGCGGCCTTCTTTAGGCGTGGGGAGGAGCACAAAAACAAGAATATGTGGGCGTGGGCGGTGGTCAACTGGCGTAAGGCGGTGGGGCTTGCGCCGCGCCGCGCCGAGTATTACCGGTGGCTGGGGGTGGGGTATATTGAGCTAAAGCGCTACGATCGCGCCCGCCCGGTGCTTGAGGAAGCGCAGCGGATACGGCCCGACAATCCTGAGTACACTAAACTGCTGATGAAGTTACGCGATATAATGGCAGCAGGAGAGGCCGAGAGCACGCCGCCCGGCGAGGTGATCGAGCCGCTATGGGACTAGAGACCGCATTGAAGGAGCGTTAAAGCATGGAGAAGAAGATACGGCGCGAGGCTGTGCGTCAGGCTATCAGCTCGGCTTTCTTTGACTGGACGAGCGCTACTACTATCGCTTTGACGCTGTTGCTCTTCGCCTCTAATCTGCATCCCTTCTCGTGGTGGCAGTCGTGGTTTTGGGTTGCGGGGGGGATCGTTGCCGAGCTTGCATTGATCGGCGCCAGCCTCACCGACCCTAAGCACTGGCAAAAGAGCGCGCATGAGCAGCTCACACAGGAGTATAACCCGGAACACATCCGGAATCGGCGCAGCCGCGAGCGCCTCGAACGCGGGTTGGAGTATCGCGTAAAGATGGAGGAACTCATCCATGAGCAGAGCGGCGCGATGCGCGTGCACCTGCAGAACGCCGCCGAAGAGATGGAAAAGGGCATTTCGGTGATCTATACCCTGGGGCGGCAGCTGGACGCTCTGATGGAGAACGACCTAATCAAACGCGACATCCAGATGGTGCCGCAAGCGATCAAACAGACCGAGAAGCGTTTGGCTGCCGAGCGTGACCCGGTCATACGCGCCGAATTAGAGCGTGCGCTCAGGACAAAACAGGCACAGCACGAGAACCTCCGGCAGCTTGAGAGCAATATGAAGCGTGCCGACATCCAGATCGATAACATGCTCGCAGCGATGGGCACGGCTTATACCCAGATGCAGTTGATCGATTCAAAGGATATGGATAGCAGCAGGGCCAGGCATCTACGCGAAGACGTGGCGGAACAAGTCGTAAAAACTCAGGATATTATCTATGCGATGGACGAGGTGCAGCAATATTCGGCTAAGTAGTTTTAGACGATGATGTCTGACGATGCACCGTATCGAATTGTGAAGGCGACTTGGCGAGACCTGATCGCCATCCGTCGGCTGGAGCGCGCCGCCTTCCCGATTGACGCTTACGCTTGGTACGAGGTCCTCGCCATGTTGACCTTTCTGGGCGTGGTTAACCTCAAAGCAGTCACATCGGAGGGACGTTTGGCCGGCCATATCGCCGGCGACCCGCGCCCGCACGAAGGCTTTAGCTGGATCGTGACCATCTCGGTGCACGCGGCACATCGACGACAGGGGCTGGGCCGACGCTTGCTGTTTGCCTGTGAGGAGATGCTCGCGCCGCCGCGTGTGCGCCTCACGGTGCGTGCCGATAATACAGGGGCCATCGCGTTGTATGAGCAGGCAGGGTATCGGCCTACGGCGCGGATGCCGGGCTACTATCGTGACGGCGCAGATGGTATCATTATGGAAAAGATCAAACTAAGGGGAAGTATGCAAGATAATTATACGGGGAGTGCGTCCAGCCTTGTCTGAACCTGGAACCCAAACAGGATTAGTCGTCAAAGCACAGAGCGGTTTCTTCACCGTACAGACCGCAGAGGGGCGCTTTGTGTGTGAGCTGCGCGGGCGGCTCAAGGAAGATTTGCGGAATACCAACCTATGCGTCATCGGCGATCGGGTGCAGATCGATGTGCTGCCGGACGGTACCGGCGTGATAAAGTCCATATGTGAACGTGAACGCACGCTCTCGCGTGCCGCTCCATCACCGGGTGGGCGTGGTGCGATCCCGCTGGACCGGGAACGTGTCATCATCGCCAACCCTGACCAAGCCGTTTTTGTTTTCAGCGTTGCCCAACCCTCGCCCAGCCTGCGCAAGCTCGACCGCCTCTTGGTGGCGGCGGAAGCTGCCGGGATACCTGAGATTGTAATATGTGCCAACAAGCTCGACTTAACCGGCATAGATGTGGCGCGCGACATCTTTGGCTTGTACGAGGAGATTTCCTACCCGGTGATCTATACCAGCGCTACCGAAGGCATCGGTATCGATGCGCTGCGCGCGCAGCTGGGCGGCAAAATCTCGGCGTTGGCAGGGTCGTCTGGTGTGGGTAAAAGCAGCTTGCTCAACGCTGTGCAGCCGGGCTTAGGCCTGTCCGTGAAGCAGGTCAGCATGGCGACCACCAAAGGCCGCCACACGACCCGTCACAGCGAAATGTTCCCACTAGAGGGCGGCGGCTATGTGGCCGATACGCCCGGCATTCGTTCTATTGCGTTGTGGAATATCGAGCCTGCCGAGCTAGACGGATATTTCATCGAGATGCGGCCTTATATACAGCAATGTCGTTTTGCCGATTGCTCTCATATCGACGAACCGCAGTGTGCGGTGTGTGAAGCCGTGGCGCGCGGCGACATCTCACCCGAACGGTACGAGAGTTACTTGCGGCTGCGCGAGGAGATCGAAGCGTTCTTCTGGGCTACCGACCGCGAGTGAGCCGGCACATCATTTAGGATTTATCCACAGGCCGGGGAGTGAGGGCAAATGCAGGCCCAGGATTGCGGGGGGGCTGGTGACTGAAAGGAATGCCCCCTG
>CAZJBO010000392.1:0-2914 GCA_964544075.1 uncultured Anaerolineae bacterium | reverse complement strand
CGCTGCACGATCTTCTCGGTCCCGACGAAGCCTGTGCGTTCATCGAGGCGCATCTGAGCCCCGATCGCCTTACCGATCTCGTGCGTCCCGTGGTCACGACCCTCCTGCCAAGGTTGATCGAGAGGCATCGCACCGACACCGCGCCGTTGGGCCGGTGGGTGCCCGATTCCGCCCGCGGCGCGATCGAGCGTCTGGTCGCCCGGCCAGGGCTGGTCCACGAAGACTGGATTCGGGCGCTGGCGGGCGAAAACACAATCATTGCCAACTTGCTGGCCGTGTTGTTCGGTGTGTTCATGTATTTCCCCACGCTGGTCGAGGTGCCGATTGCGCGCATGTTCCTTGACTTGGGAATGCATCGCGGCCCGCTGTTAGCTTATCTGTTGGCCGACCCGGAACTCAGCATACAAAGTATTTTGGTGACCGGTAGGATCATGGGCCGGAACAAGACGGTGGTCTACGTATCCCTGGTGACGGTCTTCAGCACGCTTGCAGGATACCTTTTCGGATTGTTCCTATCAATCTAGGTGATCCTAATTGACTTGCCCGTGATTACAAGGGGTTTTCTGGTCCTCATCCGGGGCTTCACGCCTGGGGGTGAGGACCAGAAAAGCACGCCAAGTGCTTAACTTAATGCGCGGCTCCCCGTGCCTCTCATCCCACCATGTGCTACAATTTGTTTGCTGCTTTCGCGCCGCATCCATGTAGGGAGAGCACAATGCCCCAATACATCATGGCCCTCGACCAGGGCACAACCAGCTCGCGCGCTATTATCTTCGACCACACAGGTCACATCTTATCCACAGCGCAAAAGGAATTTCCACAGATTTATCCACAGCCCGGTTGGGTGGAACACAACCCCGAAGCTATCTGGCAAACTCAACTAAGCGTTGCACAACAGGCGCTTAGTGCGCTCGGCGCATCCGCCGCCGATATTGCCGGTATCGGCATCACCAACCAACGCGAGACTACCATAATATGGGACCGAGCTACCGGCGAACCGATCTATAATGCCATCGTGTGGCAATGTCGGCGCACTACCGAACTCTGCGCGGCGCTGAAAGCCGACGGCTTCGAGGCGAGCGTACGCGCCAAGACCGGCCTGGTCCTCGACCCATACTTCAGCGGGACCAAAGTCGCTTGGCTGCTCGATAACGTCGAAGGTGCCCGCGCGCGCGCCGAGGCCGGACAGCTTGCCTTCGGCACCATCGACACCTTCCTAATGTGGCGGCTTTCGGGAGGGGCACTCCACATCACCGACCCAAGCAACGCCAGCCGCACTTTGCTCTACAACATCCATACCCTCAGCTGGGATACAGAGATACTGGATCGTCTCAACATCCCGGCCAGCCTTCTTCCCACAGTCAGGCCGTCGAGCGCGGTCTACGGCCAAACCACCGCCGACATCTTCGGCGCGCCGGTACCGATCGCCGGTGCTGCCGGTGACCAGCAAGCCGCCTCGTTTGGTCAAGTCTGCTACGCGCCCGGCCTTACCAAGAACACCTACGGCACAGGTTGCTTTATGCTGATGAACACCGGGGAGAAACCCACTCCATCGCCCGGCGGGTTGCTCACCACGGTCGGGTGGCAGGTAGGAGAAGGCGGGCCGGTCGCCTATGCGCTTGAAGGCAGCGTGTTTATCGCCGGTGCTGCCGTTCAATGGCTGCGCGATGAGATGCAGTTCATAAATAGCGCTGCCGAAGTCGAGGCGCTGGCAAACTCTGTGCCCGATACCGGCGGGGTATATGTCGTTCCGGCATTCGCGGGGCTGGGGACGCCTTATTGGGACCCCTTCGCACGTGGGGCGATCGTCGGCCTGACGCGCGGCTCGAACCGCGCCCACATCGCCCGCGCCACTCTGGAGAGCATCGCCTATCAGAGCCGCGACGTGCTCACCACAATGGAGCACGACGCCGGGGTCAAGCTCTCCGCGCTGCGTGTTGATGGTGGCGCGGCGATGAACAACTATCTAATGCAGTTTCAGGCCGATATACTGGGTGTGCCGGTACAACGGCCTAAGGTGAACGAGACAACCGCGCTCGGCGCGGCGTATCTGGCCGGGCTGGCGGTGGGCTTCTGGGCTTCAACGGAGGAGATCGCGGCGCAGTGGCAGCTCGATAGAGAATACACCCCCCAGATGAAAACCGACCAACGCGAAGCGCTCTATGCCGGTTGGCAAAGGGCGGTCGAGCGTGCGCGGGGCTGGGTGGAATAGGCAAGGCGGACTAATGACCACAACAACCCACGAGACCCAGGTCCTTGTCATCGGCGGCGGCAGCACCGGCATGGGCACCGCGCGCGACCTGGCAAAGCGTGGCCTTAGCGTCATCCTTGCCGAAGCCGGAGACCTCTGCGCCGGTACCAGCGGACGCTACCACGGCTTGCTGCACTCCGGTGGGCGTTACGCAGCTAAAGATGTCGAGACCGCGCGCGAGTGCATCGAAGAGAATCGCATCCTACGCCGCATCATGCCGCACGCTATCGAAGATACCGGCGGCATGTTCGTCACAACGCCCGCCGACCCGCCCGACTTTGCCGACGGATGGCTCGAAGCCTGTCATGCTGCCGGTATCCCCGCCGAGGAGATTCCGCTCGCCCTGGCGCTCAAGCGTGAACCCGCGCTTAACCCAAAGATCAGCCGTGCCTTCACCGTACCCGATGGCTCATGCGATTCTTTTGATGCGCTGGCCTCAATTGCGTTGGCTGCCGAGGCCGACGGCGCAACCATCCTTACCTATCACAGCGGCATCGCGCTGCTGCTCGAAGGCGCGCGCGTGGTGGGTGCACGCCTCAGGGACAAGCACAGCGGCGCAGAAATGACGGTGCGCGCCGAGTGTGTGGTGAACGCCACCGGGCCGTGGGCGGGCACGATCGCGGCGCTGGCGGACATCAATGTGCCGATGAAGAACAGCCGAGG
>CAZJBO010000391.1:0-2936 GCA_964544075.1 uncultured Anaerolineae bacterium | reverse complement strand
GCTATAGTAACCGGTAGCAGGCGCGGCCTGGGGGTGTGGATATACGCGGGTATATATGCCATCCCGCAAGACCGATGCGGCAAGGATACGTCCGGCGCGGTCCACGAGGGCACCGCGCGCGATAGCCTGTTCTTGCTCGACCAAGCGGGGGTTGTCTTCGCGGTCCAGAATGTCGGGCGCGCGCAGAAGCATCCAATACCCCAACGCCAACCCAACAATGACGAAGGCAGCAAGGGTTATTGCAGTGAGACGGTCAAGCCGGTTGCTCATATCTCATGGCTCCGGGCAAAGCGCCCTGTATCTGAGAGCAACAGCAGCAAGCCCACGAGCACAAAGCTCCCCAATAGCGAGCTTCCACCGTAGCTGACAAAGGGCAAGGTCACGCCGGTAAGCGGGATCAGTTTCAGCACCCCGCCCATGATAAGCAAGGCTTGTGCAGCAAGCGTGATACTCAAACCAGCCGCCATCAGCGCGTTAAATGGGCGCTTATCGGTGTGGCGCGCCGCGACCCCCAGCCCCCGTATGGCTAAAACTCCGAAACAGATCACCACAGCCAACGCCCCGGCCAACCCCCACTCCTCGGCTATGGCGGCAAAGACAAAGTCTGAGTGCACAACCGGGATGTAGGTAGGCGCGCCCATGCCGATACCTTGCCCCATCACGCCACCGGCGGCCACCGCCTGCAAGGATTGCACGATCTGGTAAGCGCGGCCCTGGCTTTCAGGCCAGGGGTTGAGCCAGACATCGACCCGGAGCTGTACCACGTTGAACAAGAAGTAGGCGGCCACGCCCGCCAGCGCCAACATCCCCAGCCCCACCAATACATACACGCGCTGCCCGGTCGCGCCGTAGAGCATTGCCAGGAACACCAAGAAGAACAACGCCGCCGTGCCGAGGTCTTGCTGCCATACCAGCACGACGCAAGAAAAGCCCCACATCGTCAGCAGCGGCCCCATAACCGCCAGGAAGGGCAGATGCAGCCGCCCCGCCCGTACATATTGGGTGCGCAGCTGCTCGCCGTGGTCGGCGAGATAGCGTGCCAGATAGACCACCAACAAGACTTTGAGGGCTTCGGAGGGCTGGAAGTATGCGATGCCGGTATCTAGCCACAGGCGCGGCCCGTATCCGACCGGGTTTACGCCGAAGAGCAGGGTGAATATGAGGAGCAGGAGGCCCATAATAAGCCAGCTGTACGGATAGCGGCGCAGCAGGCGCAAGGCACGCGGATACCTCACCACGAAGGCTAATGCAGCCACGCCCACCGCTACCCACAGCACCTGCCGCGCGGCAAAGGCCGGTGCGAGCCGATAGACCATATTGAGGCCCCAGCCCGCCAGCAGCATTGCCAGGGGGAAGATAAAGGGGTCGCGCATCGGCAGGTTGCGGTCGAGCGCGCGGTGTCCGAGCGCGGCGCAGAGCATCCACACTAAGACAGGCCACATGAGCAGCGCGGGATCGCCACGCGCTGCCAATAAAGTGGCCTGATTGAGCGTGACGAACGCCGCCGCACACAGCAGCAGTAACCGCTCGCGCTGCCCGATGGTATCGCTGGCAAAGAGATGTCGCAAGGTTATCTTCACCACACTATATCAGGTGGGGTGCGGTCGGTCTTAGGCATCGCTATTCTGTATCGAAGTAGCGCCCCACGATCGGGCGAATTTTGGCGATAGCCGCCTGAGGCACACTCTCGTGCGCGGTCATGATCGCGCCGGCAAGCGCATTGTGGCAGAGCGCACAGTCTGCGTCGCGCGCCCCCAGCTTCTCGACCGCAACCGCGACGCTCTCGCGTGCGCGGGCCACGTTAGCCATAAATGTTTCCACCACCATCTCGACCGTGACCGGCTCCTCGCTCTCGTGCCATACGTCGTAGTCGGTGATGTGGGCGATCACGCCGTAACACATCTCGGCCTCGCGTGCGAGGAAGGCTTCGGGCGAGGTGGTCATGCCGATGATATCGATCCCCAGGTTGCGCCAGATGCGGCTCTCGCCTTTGGTGCTGAAGCGCGGCCCTTCGACGGTGACGAAGGTGCCGCCCTTGTGGACGGCAGCGCCGTCTGTCTCGGCACAGGCTTCATATAGGACTTGCGAGAGGTTGGGACAGAACGGGTCGGCAACCGAGATGTGCGCGACCAAGCCATCGCCGAAGAAGGTGCGCCCACGTTCGTCTTTGGTGAAGTCAACGAGCTGGTCGGGGATGACGATGTGGCCGGGTGCATACGCCTCTTGCAGCGAGCCGCAAGCGCTCACGCCGATGATCTGCTTAACGCCAAGCGTCTTAAGGGCAAAGATGTTGGCGCGGTAGGGTATCTGGCTGGGCATGTGGAAGTGGCCGTGGCCGTGCCGGGCGAGGAAAGCAACGCGCTGTCCACGCAGCGTGCCGATGACTATAGGGCTGGAGGGCGAGCCGAAGGGTGTATCGAGAGTGCGTTCTTCGATGTCGGTCAGATCGTCCATTGCGTAGAGGCCGGAACCTCCGATGACGGCGATGCGGATAGAATCCATAGCTAAGCGCTCCATTTTTGGTATATGGCGTCGAGTTGCCATCGAGTCTAGCGTGGATAGGGGAGGGATGCAAAGACCGAGTCGGCCTTGTCATCAAGATCAACGCGGAATGGTGGGGAGGCGTGACGCGCTAATTCTCTCAGGCGCCGCATCTTTACATTGCCGCGCCCGCAATTGTGATGTACGATAAAGTGCGTTCGAACTGCGCGTCTGGTGGGGGTGTTGTTTCTTATGGACGAAAGAACCGAAGAACAACTCGTTGGTCAAATCGCTTCGCTGAGCCGGCTGGTCGAGGCCAGCTTGATGCTGAGCGCTATGCTGCAACTGCGCCCGATTCTAGAGTATATTCTCGATACCGCGATGGAACTCACCCAGGCACAAGCTGCCTCTGTGATGTTGATAGATCGTAATACCCACGAGCTATTCTTCGAGGC
>CAZJBO010000390.1:0-2938 GCA_964544075.1 uncultured Anaerolineae bacterium | reverse complement strand
CGAAACCAAGAACTGCTCCAGCGACCCATCAGGCCCCGGCACGCCCAGCGCAGCATATTCGGCGTGCACCAAGTCTCGCGCCAGGTGGACGATCTTCTGCAACACTTTGGGGAGCGAGAGTTCAGAGGTGACCGCCAACGCCGCCTCGTGGATAGGCGCCAAGTCTACATTACACGGGTCATCAACGGTGGGGATGTCAAGGGTTTTGTCAACTACCATAACAGGTTTGAGTTCCTATATGATCGTTATAGAGAATATAGCGTGTTCTGTCCTACCAAACAACCGGTGATCGGTCGGGGGTGCAAGGGCACGGGGACAACTACTTGTCACGTGGAGAGAGGCGCAACCATGCGGGGGGTCAGGGTGACCAAAGGGAGGTTGTGATAATTATGCGAAGAGGGGCGAGGCGATACCCCGCCCCCCTCCAAGCACACGGGACCATTAGGCGTTGCTTTGTCCCACTTCGTCGTCGGTGATTGTGCTTTGCTCAAGCGTGATGTGCGGCAAGATGCGGTCCAACCAGCCGGGCAACCACCAGTTCCATTTACCCATAAGACGCATGGTGGCCGGCACCAGGATCACCCGGATGATGGTCGCGTCGAGCAGCACGGCGACCGCCATTGCAAAGCCCATCTCGCGCATCATCGAAAGGTCGGCCAGCATGAAGGTGCCGAAGACCACAACCATGATGAGCGCCGCGCCGGTAATCACGCCGCCGGTGTGTTCAAGGCCCAGCGCCACGCTCTGCCGGTCGTCGGCCCCCCGGTCGTGCAGCTCGCGGATACGGCTAAGCAAGAATACTTCATAGTCCATACTGAGGCCGAAGAGTATCGCGAAGGTGAAGATGGGGATGTCCCCGATCACTGCGCCGTCGGCAGGGAAGCCCAACCGACCGTCCTGCACCACCAAAACCAGGATGCCAAAGGTTGATAGTACCGCCATGAGGTTCATCAAGACCGCCTTGAGCGGGATGAGCAAGGAACGGAACAAGAGCATCAACACGATGAAGGTGAAGGCTAGGATCAGCGCGATGACCAGGGGGAACTTCCCGTACATATTGTCGAGCAGGTCACGCATGAGGGCGGTAGTGCCGCCCACCAGGGCAGATTGAGCTTGGTCTATCCCTTCGGTCGAGGGCACGATCTCGTCACGTATTTGTTTGACCAGGTCGAGTGCCTCGGTGCCGGTGGGGTTGACCGCCGGGTAAGCGTAGATCACGGTCGTGTCTTGACCACGCCCCACGTTGACCACCTGGCTGAGCTGTGCGATGAACTGCATCGGGTTAGATGCGTTGAGTGTGGTGAGCGACATCACGCTTGATATCTCAGGCAGCTGGCCGAGATGGTCGCTCAGGTTGGCGATGACGGCACGGGCTTCCTGGTCAACCGTTCCGCTGCTCGATACGATCTCGTGGTCGAACTGGAGGACAATCTGGATCGGCGACAAAATGCCCACGTCGAAGTGTTCTACGACCAAATCGAAAGCGTCTCGTGACATATAGCCCTGGCTAATCTGCTCGGCGCTTGGCTCCCAAAGGCGCATCCGTGCAGAAGGCACGATCAGCAAGCCCAGGACGATCATACAAGAGGAAAAGAACAACCAGGGTTTGTTCATCACGGCCATAGCCCAGCGGTGCCAGAAGTTGCTTCCGGGGTGCAAGCGCAATATTTGTTTTGTCAGGCCTGCCGGCTCCTCAATGTGCGTACCGACATAGCTCAGGATGGCCGGCAACAGGGTCAGCGCGACTAGGACCGCTATCGCCACGACTATTATCATGGCAATCGTGATCGAATCGAACATGGCGATGCCGACGGCGAACAGGGCCGATATACCGATGATGACGCAAACACCGGAGAAAGCGATTGCTTTACCGGAGTGCGTGATTGCCTCAACGATTGCATCATCTACGCCTCTGCCGCGCTTTAGCTCTTCGCGGTAGCGGCTTACTATGAACAGCGAATAGTCGATGCCTACGCCTAAGCCTATCATGGTGACCATTTCCAGGGCCATGCTAGAGACCCACATAAAGCGGCCAAGAAACACCACGCCTCCCAGGGTCACGACGATGGCACCTGCCGCCGTACCCAGGGGGAGAAAGGCGGCAACCAACGAGCCAAACACAACCAACAAGATGAGCATAGCGATAGGCTCGCCGATGACCTCAGCTTTGGTCATATCGTTCACCGAGGCGTCGATCATATCTATCCATGCGGCTTCTTCACCGGCGACATAGGCCTGCATCCAGTCCGGCTTCTCATAGTCGCGCACCGCGTCCATCACCTTGCTCACACGCTGCATCGCCTCTTCGAACGAAGAAGCGTTCAGACCAAGCATGACCAGGGTAGTCATCTGATCTTCAGAAAGCATCGATGGGTCGGGGGTATCCCAATACGTGAAGATGGCGCTTTCGTTCACGCCTCCGCTTTCGATTGCGGCTTGGATGATCGCGCGGCCAATGCTTTCAAAGTCCTCGTCTGTGGCCGGACGGTCGCCATGCAACACCAATATCTGCGTATAGGGTGCCAGTCCGGTGAAGTTGTCAGAGATCAGGTCGGCGGCAGCTTGCGCTTCACCTTTGTATTGGGTTTGGCTTTCCTTTTCGAAAACCCATTGCTGCGTAGCATATGACCAAATGCTGACAGCGATCAACAACACCCAGATGATGGTTACCGCCTTGCGATGTTTAATCGAAAAACGGGCAATGTTGGGAAAGAACTTGTTCATTGGTTACCTCCTGAACGAAATATCTGATTCGACGTGGCCTGGTGAACCGGGTGCAGCATTGGTGTACATCCTATTTTTTCATCAAGCTGCCCACCAGCATGTCGGCCAATATGGTAAGTGGTGCCGTGGAGCCAATATCCAGCAACCTTTGGAACAACACACCGTCAACGGCGCCGGCGATCCCGTGGAAAAGGCGGTGAAGCTCTATTACATG
>CAZJBO010000389.1:0-2947 GCA_964544075.1 uncultured Anaerolineae bacterium | reverse complement strand
TCGCCTCGGCGAAGGCGTACAGCAGCTTCGCGCCGTTGGTGATGATGCCGCCATGCTCTTGTGCGATGCCCGGCATGAAGCCCGGCACGTCCTCAAAGGTGATGACGGGGATGTTGAAGCAATCGCAGAAGCGCACAAAGCGCGCGCTCTTGATCGATGCGTCGATGTCGAGCACGCCGGCCAGAACCATCGGTTGGTTCGCTACGATGCCCACCGAGTGCCCGCCGAGGCGTGCAAAGCCCACCACGATGTTCTTGGCGTAGTATTCATGTATCTCGAAGAACTGGCCGTCGTCTACGATCAGGCGGATAACTTCCTTAATGTCGTAGGGTTTGTTGGGGCTGTCGGGCACGATGGTATCTAAGGCGTCCTCGGTGCGCAGCGGGTCGTCGTGGGTGGGCTTCATGGGGGGTGTTTCCATGTTGTTCTGCGGCAGGTAGCTGAGCAGCTCGCGCATGAGGAAGAGGCAGTCGGCTTCGCTTTCGGTGACGATGTGTGCGACGCCGCTTTTTGTGCCGTGCGTCATCGCGCCGCCCAGCTCCTCGAAGCTCACATCTTCGCGTGTGACTGCCTTCACCACGTCCGGCCCGGTGATGAACATGTGGCTGGTGCCCCGCACCATGAAGATAAAATCGGTGAGGGATGGTGAGTAGACCGCGCCCCCGGCGCATGGCCCCAGGATGCCTGATATCTGCGGCACGACGCCGGACGCCAGGGTGTTCATCAAAAAGACGTCGGCATAGCCGCCCAGCGATACCACGCCCTCTTGGATGCGGGCGCCGCCGGAATCGTTGATGCCGAAGATCGGTGCGCCGGCTTTCATCGACATGCGCATCACCTTACAGATTTTCTCAGAGTGGACCTCTGAGAGGCTGCCGCCGAAGACGGTAAAGTCTTGCGAGAAGACATAGACCAGCCGCCCTTCTATCGTGCCCCAGCCGGTGACGACGCTGTCGCCGGGGAACTGGTTTTCGGGCGCGTCCATCCCGAAGTTGGTCTCGCGCTGGGTGACGAAGGCGTCAATCTCGTGGAAGCTCCCGGCGTCTAGCAAGATTTCGAGGCGTTCGTATGCGGTGAGCTTGCCTTTGGCGTGTTGGCGTTCGACCCGTTTCGGGCCGCCGCCTTGCTGCGATTTCTCGCGCATCGCGCGGAGCCGGGCGATTTTAGGATCAAGATCGGTCATCGAGACCTCCATTAGTCGGCAGAGAGAAAGCGGCACGTATGCGCCGGCGGGTGAATATGAACAAAAACAACGACACACTCGACACGCTCGCCAACGCCACACAGGGCAGTCGCCCGGTATCGTAATCAGAGCGGGCAAAGATCGCCAGCCATATGAGCGTAAACCCCACATAGGCCGGCAGCATTATCAGCGCGGCGCGGTGTGCCCACGGGTGCAGGCGCCACAGCCCCCACCACAACACAAGCAAAGCCACTCCCCATGCTGCGCTTAGCAGGACATCAAGCGGCAGTGGGAAGGAGATATTGTAACCTGCATCGGCATAGAACCTTGCCTCTTGCAGGCGGCGTAGTGCCCGAACAATCCTTACAACACCCAGCGCGCCGGTAAGTAACGCGGTGAGTGTAAGGAATTTAGGGCGGTGGCGTTTCTTGGCAAGCATCGGTCGAGATTATATCACAAGATTGCAGAGTGCCGATGCCTGATAGGGAGGCAGGGCAGAGTCTGGGGCAAGGTTGGGTGATCTGCCGGGATTTCTTCGTAGGTGCACTGTAGGTGCGCTGATGGTCGTCTCTTTTGGGGGTGCACCTCTCACCCAGAGGGAACCTTTACCACGGAGGATGCGGAGCAACACAGAGCAAGAAAAAGAATTCCGTGCTCTCTGTAAAGCTCTTCTCGCCCTCAATGGGATGGGATGCAGGGATGCACCCTTTATTGACGCAAGATGTCGTAATATGCTATAAGTAGGGTGATGAAGCAAACTACCGTTGACGTCAGCTCGAACGCAGAGCAAGTGATGAGACAGACGCCGCCCCGCGTGCTGCGGGAGGTGCCGGGTATCGCGCCGGGCGACCCCATGAGCGAAGCCGGGCGCAAGGTGATGCGTTATCATTTCGAGCGGATGCTCTATCATGAGCCGGACACGCGCTTGGGCGCAGACATCGAGGCGCTGCACGATATGCGTGTCGCGACGCGCCGTATGCGCGCGGCCTTCCGTGTGTTTGATAGCTTCTATGAGCCACAGGCGGTTAAGCCACACATCAAAGGGCTGCGTGCAACCGGGCGTGCGCTGGGCGCGGTGCGTGACCTGGACGTGTTTATCGAGAAGCTCGGCTGTTATCGGGATACTCTGCCCGCATCCGAGCGCGGCGGGGCGGTGCTTCTGCTTGACGCATGGGCCGCGCGCCGTGCTCAAGAACGCACCCGAATGCTTTGCTATCTGGATGGGCCGCGCTACGCACAGTTTGTCGATGCCTTTGCTGCCTTCCTCACGGCAGGAGATGCGCGGTCCCATCGACCGCCGCATGGCTACCTGGTGCGCCATGTCGTGCCGCGCCTGATCTATGCGCGCCTTGAAGCGGTGCGCAGCTACGACGCGCTGCTTGACGGCGCGCCGGTTGAGACCCTGCACGCGCTGCGCATCGAGTTCAAGCGTTTCCGCTATACTCTGGAGTTCTTTCAAGAGGTGTTGGGGCACGAGGTGCAGTCGGTCATCAAAGCAGTCAAGGTGATACAGGATCACCTGGGTGACCTCAACGACGCGGAGGTCGCCGGGCGAACTCTCCAAGACTTCATCGCCGATGCCGGAACCGGGTTACACCTTGCGGTGCCGGTCTATGTTGACGAGATCGCCCGGTATGTGGCGTACCGGGCCGCCGAGCGCCGCCATCTCATGGATACCTTCCCGGCGGCGTGGGCAAACTTCAACCGGGACGCGGTACGGCGGGCGCTTGCGGCGGCAGTATCGGCCTTGTAGCGCGCAGAGGG
>CAZJBO010000388.1:0-2972 GCA_964544075.1 uncultured Anaerolineae bacterium | reverse complement strand
AGGGTCGAGCCATACTTTACGCCGCTGCCGGTATATGATGCGATGCGCGCGTACATCGCCGAACATCCGTACCCATGAGGTGATTGCTCTTGGACAAACGGCGCGCGTATACGGCTATGCTCCTTATCCTGCTAATCGCTGCCGCTCTGCGCTTCCATAACCTGGGTGTGCAGAGCTTCTGGTACGATGAGGGCAACAGCGCCCGCATCGTCGAACGCACCCCCCGGCTTATCATTGAGGCGGCAGGTGGCGACATCCACCCGCCCGGCTACTATCTGGCGCTGGCCGCCTGGCGTCTGCCGACCGGCTTTAGCGAGTTTGCATTGCGGAGCTTCTCGGTCTTCTGGGGGCTGCTCACCGTGGCGCTGAGCTACGCGCTTGGGCGTAGGCTATCCGGGCTGCGCGTGGGGTTGGCCGGAGCGCTCATCGTAGCGGTGCACGCCTTCCATATCTACTATGCGCAAGAGGCGCGCATGTATACGATGCTGGCGGCGCTAGGCGCGGGGTCGATGTATGCCTTTGTGCGCTGGCTCTTCCCCGACCCGCGCGCAAGCAAAACACCTTCAGGTACGGGGATGAATCGAGAGGCCGGGCGAAAGGGTGTATGTGGCATAGCGTGGGCGCTGCTCAACGCGGCGGGACTGTATACACAATATGCCTATCCGGTAGTGATGTTGGTGCAAGGGATCGTGTTCCTTCTGTGGTGGGCCAAAGAGCGCCACGCACGCCGCTTTGCACAATACGTTGGTTATAACCTCATCACGCTGCTATTGTTCCTCCCCTGGCTGCCGACCGCCGTCCGACAGATTACAACATGGCCGACAAGCGGGGGCGCCCCTATATCCGGTACGGCGCCGGTCAAGGTGGGCGCATTGTTGCTTTACGGCGGCGCGTCGCACAGCGCGCTATGGGTGGCTGCCTTGTTGTTGGGTGTGATGGCCATGTTCGCGCCGCGCCGTGAGGCGTGGCACGCTGTTCTGCTCTGGCTTTGGGCGCTGCTGCCGCCGCTGGGGATGTTCGCTCTCGGCCTGTACCGCCCCGCCTTCCTCAAGGCGTTGCTGGTTGGTCATGTGCCTTTAGCGTTGTTGATGGGCTGCGGTATTGTGGCTGTGGCGCGCAAAAGCAGACTGCGGTACTTGATATTGCTTGCCGCGCTTGTGCTTGTCCTGTCTGGCAAGACGGCGACTCTGTATGACGCCGCCAACTATCGCGCCGACTATCGCGCAATGGCCCGACATATCGAAGCCGACGCGCGCCCCGGCGATGCGGTATTACTCGACGCGGCCAACCAATGGGAGGTGTTTACTTACTATCACCGTGCGGGTGCTCCGGTTTATCCCATCCCGCGCACGCGCCCGGTAGATGTGGATGCAACCCTGGCAGAGTTAGACGACATCCTCGCGGACCACTGCCGACTGTATGTGCTCTACTGGGGAGACGCAGAAAGCGACCCCGACCTTGTGGTCGAGGGGTATCTCAACACACATGCTTTCGCGCTCGGCACAACGTGGTATAAGGATGTGCGCATGGTTACCTATGCTTTACCGCCGCGTGGTGATGTGCCGATAGCGGAACTGGATGCACGGTTTGTCGGCGGCCTCCGTCTGACCGGGTATGTATTGCACGTGCCGGAGCCGTTGCGCCCCGGCTCCGCGCTGACGCTATCTCTGTTCTGGGCAGCGGAAGATGCGCCGGATGGACGCTATAAAGTATTTGTGCACCTGGCAGACGCAAACGGGGTGCCGATCGCACAGCACGATGCAGAACCGGGCGGCTTGGTGCCCACCGATGCATGGGAGGCAGGCCAAGAGGTTGTAGATAACCACGGTTTATTGGTGCCTGCCGACGCCGCGCCGGGGGAATATCGGCTTGTTGTGGGCCTGTACCGGGTTGAGGACCCATCGGCGCGCCTGCCGCTGCTCGTAGATGGCGAGCCGGCAGAGGATGCGTTGCAGTTGGCGACATTGACCGTGGCGCAGTAGCCTACTACTTACGGGTATACCGCGCCCAAAGCGTTTCTAGGGTTGTCTCTAGACGCTTTTCAAAGACAGGCCCCAGGGTGGTAGTCACGTCATCGTGGTTGGGGAAGGTGACATACGGCACGCGGTGCGCACGGACCATAACGGTTTCCGGGTCGGCAGCGGTGAGATCGTGCCAGTCCACTTCTTTGTAGAGCCGCTCTAGCTTGTCATCCGGCAAGCCATGCTCCAGGATGCTATCGGGTCTGTCGGGATTGAAACGCCGCCGATTCTTGCGCAGCGATTCCTCGTATGGCACATCGATATATAAGATCGCCCCTTGCTGCAAGATGGTGTCGCTCAAGTGTGCGTATGCCTCGCGATAGCCCCCATGCGCGCTGCCCCGCGCGAACTCGATGAGCACCGTATCGGTCATATGGAGGTCGGGTCTATCGCGCAGCAATTTGTCGTATTCCAGGCTCATGCGCGCAATGAGGAGGTGCCAGAGGTCATCATGGAGGAAGTAGCCATCCGGGGTGCTGTGTAGGCGCGGGCGGTTGAAACGCCTCTCAAGCAAGGTGTCCTCTTCGAACCAAGCCCACAACATCGGGAAGTCGTCGATCTCGTGCATCCTTCCGATATGGAAGCGTGCGCGGCGTTCTTCGTCGGAGAGGTGACGCAGAAAGTCGAGTATCTCGCTCTTGCCGGAAGCCGGACGTCCGTTGAAGATGATTATGGGGAAAATTGTTTGTGACATGTTGTTCTTCACCTTTGTATCTTGATCTATGCTCAATGTATCACCTGTGCCCAGCTCCCCACCATCACCACATGGCCGTCATCGGTTAGGCGGCGCGATGTGCCGTCTGCCAAGTCGATAATGTAGACATCGCGTCCGCCGTCCACCGTCGAGATATAGGCCAGGGCGTCTCCCTCCGGCGACCACACGGGGAAGCTGTTTAGCGCATCGGGCGTGGCGGTAAGCTGTCGCACGTGCGTTCCATCTTGGCGCACCAC
>CAZJBO010000387.1:0-2975 GCA_964544075.1 uncultured Anaerolineae bacterium | reverse complement strand
TGAGATCAACCGGGACGGCGAGGTGGCGTTGGATGTGTTGGCCGAGCGCGTCGCACAGAACTTCAGCACCCAGACCGACAAGCACAAGATCACGGTTGACTTCCCCCCCCACTTCCCCGTCATCCCCGGCGACGCGGCCAAGCTGCGCCACGTGCTCGACAACCTCGTGAGCAATGCGATCAAATATGCTCCCGACGGCGGCGAAGTGCGCATATGGGGGAAGGTGCGGCCCGATGAGGTGTTGGTGGGGGTGAGCGACGAAGGGGTAGGCTTGCCCCAAGACGAACTCGAACGCATCTTCGAACGCTTCTACCGGGTAGACGATGCGCTCACCCGTAAGACGCAAGGGACCGGTCTGGGCCTCTACTTGGCCAATGCGATCATCACGGCGCACGAGGGGCACATATGGGCAGAAAGCACGCCGGGCAAAGGCGCGACCTTCACCTTTGCGCTGCCACGCGCATAGTATACCCCCATCACCCAGAGCATCCCCGGTATGTTATACTCACATCATGACGAACGAACGACCCAACTGAAATTACACTACATATGGAGCAAAAACATAGTGCAATCCGGAACACTTATAACCTGTCCGCAGTGTGCGCAGCGCTTTTCTGCCATCCTCGAACAAGTCATCGACGTAGACAGCAACCCGCAAAGCAAGACACGCCTGCTCAGCGGCGAACTCAATATGCTCGTCTGCCCGCATTGCGGCTTTCAGTTTACCGCACACACCCCCATGGTATATCACGATGGGCACAAAGAACTCCTCATCACCTTCATACCGATGGAACTCAACCTGCCGCAAGCCGAACAAGAACGCATCATCGGCGCATTACAACAATCGCTCATCAACAGCCTCCCGTCCGAGCAACGCAAAGGCTACCTCTTCACGCCTAAGAACGCCATCACCATGCAAAGCCTCATCGATCAGGTGCTCGCCGCCGACGGCATAACCCCAGAGATGCAAGCCGCGCACAAGGCTCGAATTGATCTAATCGAGATGCTGTTGGGGACATCCGAGGAACAGCTCGTCACCGTCATCGAAGCACACGACGAAGACATCGACGAAGAACTCTTCCACACGCTCGACTCCATCGCTCAGGTGATGGCAGGGCGCGGAGAACATCCCGCCTATGAGAGCATGTCTACCCTATATAACGCCTTGATCGCGCACAGTGGCGCAGGACACGCCGTGCAGGAGCGGATGCGCCGCCAAGAGGACGCGGTCGCATGGGCAAAAGAGAAAATACACGCGCTGGGCAACGACGCGACACAGGCTCAACTGCTCGACCTCATCATCGAGGCCGGCACAGATGACAACCGGCTGCAGGCAGTGGCCGGGATCACATGGCCGGCGCTGGACTACACACTATTCCAGATGCTGACCGAGCGCATCGAGGCCGGCACCGACGCAGAACGCACCAAGCTCGAAGCTGTTCGTGATAGGCTGGTTGACCTGACCACGCACATCGAGCAGCAGAACCGCGCGGCGATGGAGCAGGCCACCAACACACTGCGCACCATCCTTCAAGCACCCGATGTCGAGACCGCGCTGCACGAGCACATGGGCCAGATCGACGATATGTTTATGTCGGTGTTGGTCGCCAACATACAGGCCGCCGAGCAAGCCGGCGAGATCAAGACCTCGGCAAAGCTCAAGCAAATTTATGAGCAAGTGATCGCAATCATCCAAGCCAGCGCGCCACCCGAAGTGCGCTTCCTCAACGCGCTCTTGATGACCGAAAGCGACGCTGAAGCCGAGGCGATCATTGACGCACAAGCCGGAGAGTTCGGCCCCGAAGTGGCCGAGCTGATGAAAGTGCTCATTGCCGACTTGCGCGAGGGCGGCCAGACGGCGGCTGCCGACCGGATGAGCGCACTCCAAGCGAAGCTCGAAGCCGCAGTCGGCGCAGCGTAGCACCCGGCGCTTAGTGGATGGGCGGCGATGCCTCCGTGCGCGCCGCCGCATCCAGCGCCAACGCGCCGATGCGCGCCGCCGCGTCCACACCTGCCGCGTCTTCGAGCACCACAGCGACCGCAAGCGCGCGTCCGTCCTCTCCTTCCCGCGCGCCGATGAACCATGCCAATACGCCATCGCCAAAGCCGCTTAACGCCAGCGCTGTATGGCCGATATACGCCGCATCTTCATCTGACCGCATCGCATCCCGCAAGCGCCGCGCCGTCTCGTCTGCGATCACGCCGCCGGATGGCGTCGGCACAGGTTCCCCCACCCAAACACCGCCCGCCGCGCGGGTGTGCGAGACCATATAGAGCACGGGCAGGTCGCCGCCGTTGGCCACCGCCGCCGCTACACGCACCATCTGAGCAGGGCTGACGGTGAGCGTGCCCTGCCCTAAGCTCACCGCGACGGGATCGGTCATAATGGTAGAGGGCAAAGCATCCGCACGGCCAAGCAGCGGCAGAGGGTCTAGCAAACCGAAGTCTGAGAAGGTGGCTTCGAGCTGCTGTACGCCTAAGGCCTGACCGATCGCGGCAAAGGGTGTCGGGCAAGCATGAGCATATGCGGCATACAGACCGGCGAGAGGCGTAGACGGTGGGGATGCACAACGCAGCGTGATACTCTCACCGTTAAGCTCCAATACGAAAGGCGCGGCGGCAGACGCCGCATCGAAGGGCGGGAGCGTATCGCTCTGCAACGCTGCCACCAACACCACGGTTTGCAGCACCCCGCCCGGCTGATACCGGCCCTGGATCGCGCGGTTGAGCAAGGGCGCAGCGGGGTCTTCGGTAAGCGCATCCCAGTGTGCGTCGAGTGTGTTAGGGTCGAAGGTAGGGCTGCTCACCAGCGCCAAGACCGCGCCGGTTGCCGCGTCAATGACAAGCGCCGCGCCGGTTTGCCCTTCCAGCGCGGCAGCGACGGCGGTTTGTATGTCCAGGTCGAGTGTAAGGCGCACATCACCGCCATGCTGGGTGTGGTGCAGCAGACGGTCCCAGGCGCTGTGGTCAGACGC
>CAZJBO010000386.1:0-2986 GCA_964544075.1 uncultured Anaerolineae bacterium | reverse complement strand
CAAAGGTCGGCGCAGCCGACGGCCTGTTATTAGCCTGGGGTTTCAACCCCAGGCGTTGCAGCCTACATTATATCTAACTATATCTAACTTGTACCGGTTCGGGTATTTATTCACCCGGTGCTTTCCGGACCGCGTCCGTCAGCTTCCGCAAGCTGCCTACCACATCCTCACCCAAGTGGAAGCGTATCACGCGGCGGCCTGCTGCGCGGAGCGCCTGTGCATCGCCCATCGCTTGTGCTGCCTTGAGCACGCCAAAGGTCAAACCCGCCTCTTGCGCGCCCTCCGCGTCGGGGATGGGGATATCGTGTGGATCGTCGGCGGTGAGCTGGATGAACAAGCCTGTGTTTGGGCCGCCCTTGTGGAGCTGGCCGGTCGAGTGGAGATAGCGTGGCCCGTAGCCAAGTGTCGTGGCCCGCTTGAGCGCGTCGCGCAGACGGGTGCGCAGCGCCAGCAGCGCCGCGTCGGTGTGCTGGGTTGGTTGTACATAAGCCTGTAGCGCGATGTAATCGCCCTCTGCTGCCTGTGCCAGGAACCCTTCAAGCGCATCGGCAGCACACGTCGCCGCCGTCTCGCCATAGACCGCAATGCCGCCCTCGGTGAGGGTGGGCGCTTCGTCCGGCAGCGTGCCCTCGGTGGCATACGACGCCACCACCGCGCGTGCCCGCGCTTTGGCCGTCTCGACATCGGGTTGGTCGAAGGGGTTGATGCCTAACTGCGCGCCGGCCACCGCCACCGCCAACTCCCATAAGAAGAAGTACTTGCCCAGTGCATAGGGGTCGGGTACGTCGAGCCGCACGACCGGGAAACCGGCGGCCTCCAGCGCATCGATACCTGCATCGTAGGTGGGGTCGCCCGCCAACCGCATGTAGACAAAGAGCCGGTCATCGCCATATACGCCGGGTACGCCGAGCGGTTCGCCAACCACCGGCACGATCCCTTTACCTTCCTTGCCGGTGCTTTCGGCGATGAGCTGTTCGACCCAGTCGCCAAAGCCGGCAATCGGTGGGGAAAGCAGCAGCGTGAGCTTATCACGTCCGGCCTTCGCCAGCACACCGAGGATCGCGCCCAGCCAGAGGCCGGGGTTCTTGGCGGCGTCGAAGATCGCTTCGCAGCTGCGCGCCATAGTGAGCGCGTGGCTCAGCAGACGTTCGACATCCACGCCGAGCAGCCCCGCCGCTACCAAGCCGAAGTAAGAGAGCGCTGCGTAGCGCCCGCCGATGTTCGGGTCGTTGAGGAAGGTCACGCGGAAGTCACATGTGCGTGCCAGTTGTTCGAGCGCGCTTTGCGCATCGGTGATGGCGACGAAGTGTGCGCCGGTATGTCCTTTGCCCACGGCTTCAAGCGTGCGGTTATAGAAGTATTTAAAGAAGGAGAGCGTCTCGACCGTGCCGCCCGATTTGGTGGCGACGACAAAGAGCGTTTTGTCGGGGTCGTGTGCCTCGGCCACCGCGCGCACCGCGCCGGGATCGGTGCTATCCAGTACCATCAGGTCGAGGCCGCCATCGCCAACCCCGAAGGTTTTGCGGAAGACCTCCGGTGCCAGGCTTGAGCCGCCCATGCCCAAGAGCACCGCATGGGTATAGCCGTCCTCGCGTGCCGAGGCGCGCAGCGCGTTGAGCTGGAAGACGCTTCCGAGCATCTCGCCGGGGATGCGCAGCCAGCCTAAGCGGTCGGTGATCTCGGTCGGTTTCGGCTTCCAGACCGTGTGGTCTTTCTCCCAGATGCGCGGCACAAAGTTCGCGCGCGTCATCTCCGCCAGCGCGTTATCAACCTCGGCCTGATAGCTGCCCAGGTGGGCCGACTGATGGTGTCGCCCGGTGAGCAGCTCTTGGCGGCGTGCTGCGATGCCGTTCATCAGGGCGTCGAAGGCGGAGGCGAAGGCTGCTAAGCCTTCTTCGAGCAGTCTTTGCGCGACAGTTGTCAGGTCGATACCGTGCTTGCCTATCTGTGTGAGCTGTGCCTCTGCGTCCGCAAGGCCGATGTCGAGGGTGCGTGTGACGGTCCCGTGGTCACGGAAGTATTGCAGGGTGGTCGGGGGTACGGTATTGACCGTGTCCGGCCCGATCAGGCTATCGACGTAGAGTGTGTCGGGGTAGGCGAGGTTCTTGGTGCTGGTGCTGGCCCAGAGTGGGCGTTGTACGCGCGCGCCATATTGCAGCAAGTGGTCCCAGCGTGGCCCGTCGAAGATGTGGGTAAAACGGGCGTATGTTGCCTTCGCGACGGCTATGGCGGTCTTGCCTTGCAGCGCCGCGCCGTCGGTCTCTGCCAGGGCTTTATCTACGGCGCTGTCGATGCGGCTGACAAAGAACGAGGCTACCGAGGCGACTTGATGTAAGCTGCCGCCGGATTTTAGCAGGGTTTCCAGGCCATCGATGTAGGCTTGGGCGACGGCTTCATATTGCTCTGCCGAGAAGATCAAGGTCGCGTTTACATTGACGCCCCTACCGATGAGCTGCCGTACGGCGACGACGCCGGCGGGGGTGGCGGGCACTTTAATCATCAGGTTGGGGCGGTCTATACGTGCGAAGAGCCGCCGGGCCTCGGCGACGCTGCCTTTGCTATCGTGCGCCAGCGCCGGGTTGACCTCCAGGCTGACATAGCCATCGCTGCCGTCGGTCGCATCATAGACCGGGCGCAGCAGATCGGCGGCGCGCTGAATGTCGTCGATGACCAGTGCGGCATAAATCTCTTCGACCGTGCGGCCTTCTTCGACCAAGCGTTGCAGTGCTGCGTCATAGTCGGTGCTGCCGATGATCGCGGCATGAAGGATCGCGGGGTTTGAGGTTAGGCCGCGCACGCCAGCATCGATTAGGTTTTGCAGCTCCCCCGAATCGAGAAAGGCTTTCTTAATAAAGTCGATCCATATTGCTTGTCCCAGTGTGGCGACTTCATGTAATTTGCTCATGTTATCTCCCTCATTAAAAGCAACTACCCCTCACCCCCGGCCCCTCTCCCTCGTTGGGGCGAGGGGAGCCGGAAGCGCTTC
>CAZJBO010000385.1:0-3013 GCA_964544075.1 uncultured Anaerolineae bacterium | reverse complement strand
GGTCATGCCGTATCCCCGATTATTGTTGCCGTCTTAAAAACGCTTAGATATATATTGTACTCTCTTAACCCTTTTTTGTTCAACTCGTATCGTAAAGCGAGAGGGCAAGATGGCGGGCATCGTCGGCAGATGCCGTGTCATCATTACCTCTGACCCCTATGAATCGTCACCAACCTGTGCTAAAATTCCGGTTAAGTTGATAGATATAGTGATAAGGACAAAGCACTGGAATCCATAAAGCTAGCGCGTTATTTTGTTGACCTGATCGAGGGCGGCAAAGGTGAGAACATCTTGCTCCTCGACCTCCGAGATGTCTCGTTGATTGCCGACTTCTTTGTAATTTGCAGCGCATCGAGCGAACGTCAGCTCAAAGCGATTGCCGAGACGATTAGTGTAGAGACCAAAAAGAAGTACCACATCCACCCATACCACGTGAACGCCTCACCGGGCAGCGGCTGGGTGTTGATGGACTACAGCACAGTTGTCGTCCACGTCTTTTCTCATGAAAAACGCAGTTACTACAATCTAGAAGAGTTCTGGCGTGATGCGACTGTCGTGTTGAGCATCCAATAGAGACCGTCCGCTAGACATTCTCGAATATCCATGCATCGGTGTTGCGTTCCCACGAGATCAGCTCGTCCGGCGCAAAGAACAACCCCAGCTCGAACTCTGCCGTCTCCGGTCCATCCGATCCATGAACCAGGTTGCGCCCCACGCTAACGCCGAAGTCCCCCCGGATCGTGCCTGCCTCGGCTTCGAGCGGGCGTGTTGCGCCCATCAACTTCCGCGCCAGGCCGATTGCGTTGGGGCCGTCCCATGCCATCACGACCACAGGGGATGAGGTGATATAGGCGACCAGACCGGTGTAGAAGGGCTTGCCTTCATGTATTGCATAATGCTCGGCGGCCCGCTCCGGCGTGATCTGCATAAACTTCATGCCCGCCAAGCGCAGCCCTGCCTGTTCGAACCGACTGATGATCTCGCCTATCAATCCCCGTTGTACGGCGTCGGGCTTGGCAATAATAAGCGTGCGTTCCATAGCTCTCTCCTAAAATGTAAGATAAACACGGCGCGCGGGCCGTGTGGAGTTGACACATCGGCCCGCGCGCGAATCTACTCGGAATCGAGGGATTTTACAACTGATCTAGCGCCCCACGATATGTATCTACCGCTTGTTGGAAGTTGTTCTGGCGCATATATACGTCGCCCAACAGACGGCGCACCCGGACGTTGGTCGCAAGCTGGCGTGCAATCTCTTCCAAGTCTGCGCTGAGCACATCAAGCTGCTGCTCGGTGAGCACCAAGCGTTCGTAGCTATCCATACTGGCGTCAAAGTCACCCTCGCGCTTGAGCGCGCGCGCCTCTTCCAGCCATTGTGCGACCTCTTCAGGCGAAGCCTCGATCTTAAGCGGCGGTGGCGGCACTTCCACCGGTGCCGTTTGCATCGTGGGCGGCGGTGTCGGCTCCGGTTTGGGCTGCTCAATGACCGGTGTGATTATGGAAGGCTCCGGCGGTGAGGCCGGTTCCGGCTCGGCTACGTCTTCGAGCCACGAGAGGTCTGCTTCCTCGACCGGTGCCGCCGCCAGCGGCGCTTCTTCTTGCTGGCGCAGCCACTCGGTGATGTCCTCGGTCGCAAAGTTCACCTCGGTCTCTGCCTCGGCCATAGCCTGAGCGTCGGCCAACCAGTCGAGCGATGCGTCGTCTGCCTCTGCTGCTCCCACGGGCGCGGCAGCCTCCGCCGAGGCCACCGAGGATAACCACGCCGGCAGCTCGCCCGGCTCGCCCGCCGGCAAGTCTTCCTGGGCGGGCAGGGGTTCTTGTGCCGACACAGGCGGTTCGGGCGTCGGAGGCGGCACCCAGTCCTCCGCCGGCTCGACTTCTTCGGCTTCTTCGGTCAGCGTATCAAGCCACGAGGCTGTATCCATACCTTCCCCGGCAGTCTCTTCCGCGATCGCGTTAAGCCAGTCGGGCATTACGTCTTCTTCTTCATGCGCGCGTTCTTCATGTGTGTGCGCGGTGCTCACCGGAGAGGCGAGAGAAGAGGGCATCTGCTTCATCAACCATTCGGGCACTTCGCCCTGGATCGCCGGTTCTATCTCGTCCGAGGCGTCCGCTGCTGCCTCTGCCCCGGCGCGGTGTTCGACGAAGTTATCCATCTGCTTTTCGAGCCAGGCTTGCGGCTCGGCTTGCAGCGCGGCGACATCGGATGCTGCATCCGGCACCCCTTCCGGCTGTTGCGCGTCAAGTTCGGCCAAGAAGTCAAGTTCGGCGGTGCTCTCCTCCGTCCCCAGCTCTGCCAGCCATTCCAGCTCAGGGCTTTCGGCGGCTTCGGCTTGGGCCGGTGCTGCTTCTGACAGCCAGTCTAGCGCGTCATCGGCTGCGGCTGGCGCTGCAGGTTCCTTTGGCGGCGCCTCCGGCGCCTCCACATCGAGAAAATCGGGGATACCTGCTATCGGGGCCGGTTTGAGCCAGTCCGGGAGTTCGGCGGGTTCGAGGTCACCAAACAGATCGTCGGCTTCTAGCTTTAAGATCGGTTCGGTGGTCGGCTCCGGTTCCGGTTCCTCCGGGAGCGCAGTCTCTACAACCGGCTCGACCGATGGCAAATCCGGTGCGGTTTCGGGCACCGGGGGCGTGGGTTTGTGTTCGGGTTTGGGTGTGGCTTGTTCTGCCAGGGCCTTTTGTTTTGCGTCGAGCTGGTCAAAGGGCACATACCCCGGTTCGTCAACGACCGTATCCGGCGGCAGCTCTTCGATTTCGAGGTCGGCAGCTGTGGTGAGTTCTTCGTCGCTTACGCCCTGCCGTTTCGCCAGGCTTTCGAGCCATGCCATCGGATCGGACATCATCAGTTCTTCAGGGCTAGCCTCTGCTGCTACCGGTGCGGCCTCGTCTGTTGCCTCGACCGGCTCCGGCAAGGTTTCTTCTGGTGGCGTGGCTTCGGATGGGCGCGGCGGTTCGGTGTCGGGGGTCTTTGCGTGCCCAAAGGGATCAAACGGCACATACCCCGGCTCGTCCG
>CAZJBO010000384.1:0-3017 GCA_964544075.1 uncultured Anaerolineae bacterium | reverse complement strand
CAGGGAGGGCGGCTCTACCTCGTCCATGTCGAAGTTGAGCGCTTTTTCAATCGACACGTCGTCCGGATCGTCCGGTGTGCCGAGGCCCATCTCGCGTGCCCATTCGGGGGTTTCTTCCGTCGTTTCGGCGTCGAACTCGCTGATGGCTGCGACCCAGTCGGGGGTGCCGGCGAGGGCTGCGGCGGCGCTGGCGCTCCATTCCAACCGCTCGATTTGTACCGCGTCGGGGTCTACCGGGGCGCCTTTGGCGGCCAGCTGCAAGACCCAGTATGGCTCTAGGTCGCCCGCGCGCACCAGGAAGGGTTTGGCTTCTTCAAGCCGTCCGTATTGCATCCACAGCTCCGCGAGAACCCGGTTGGCGATCAGGCAGTAGGGGAGTTGTTTGAGTATCTGTACTGCGACTCCGGCGGCCTCTTTTTTGTTGTCGGCCAGCCAGAGCGCTTCGCAGAGTGCGGCTTGTAGGTCAAGCCGGTCAGGTTCGAGTTTGAGCGCGTGGTTTAGTTCGGCGACGGCTTGGTTATAGAGCCTCCCGTTGAGGTAGGTACGTGCCAGCGCGCCGGAGGTCATCTGGATTTTTTCGGGTGGGGCGCTGCCGTGCAGCTCATAGAGACGGCGGAGTTCGCCGTGGATGGCGGGGGAGCTGGACATTTGCTCGAAGGCGCGCTCAAGGTGCCATATGGCGTGCGCGATTTCGTCGTGTTCCTCGTAAACCGCGCTCATGCCGGCATGGGAGATGAAGTCGTTAGGGATGGCGCTAAGGACGCGCTGGAAGACATCGGATGCATCCTGGTGCTTTTGCTTTTCCAGCAGCGCTCTGCCCAAGATGCGGTAAGTATCTACGTGTTTGGGATAAACGCCTAAAATGTGCTTACAATGTCCGATAAGCTCATCCAAAGCCTCATTTTCCAGCAATTGGTCTAGTTCTGCCAGGTAATCTTGTAGACTGATTTTAGCCATGATAATGGCGCACACCGCCCTTTGGTTTGGATATTACGTTAAGCTGTCTACTGGCATTATGCTATAGGTGTATGATAAATGCAAGACTCTGGTAACGCGCCGTGCTGTGCTAGCCCAGCCGATGAATGTCTTTGACCGCGCGCAGCAACCCCGCGATTGCGGGACCGTCTCGGCGTGCGTCGCCTAGCGGGTCGGCGATCGCATCTTTGCCCAGCAGCGCCCAGCAAAGGTTAAGCGCGCCATTGCCCAGCACGTCCGTATCATACCCGCCCTCTAACGCGAATACTATATGACCATTACAAAGCGTCGCGGCCAGCTCGACCAGCGCTTGTGTAAGGTGAGCGTAACCGGTGAGGCTGAGCCTGATCTGCGCGAGCGGGTCGCGCCAGTGTGCATCAAAGCCCGCCGAGACTAGGATCAGCTCCGGCGCGAAGCGTCGCGCCGCCGGTGTGACAATTTCAGCAAATATCTTCGTGTAGTCATTATCTCCAACCCCCGGCGGCAAAGGCAGATTAAGAGTGGTGCCCAAACCGGAGCCGATCCCGGTTTCTTCCTTTGCACCGGTACCGGGATAGAAGGGGTATTGATGTGTCGAGATGTACATTACGCTGGGGTCGGCATAGAAGGTATCTTGCGTACCGTTGCCGTGATGTACGTCGAAATCTACGATAAGCACGCGCTCGATCGCGAACGCGCGCTGCGCATAGCGTGCGGCGATGGCGATGTTATTGAGCAGGCAAAAGCCCATACCCCATTCCGGCGTGGCGTGATGACCAGGTGGACGCACCATCGCCAAGCCGTTATCCGTCTCGCCATGCAGGACGGCATCGACCGCGCGCATCACGCCCCCGGCGGCCAGCCGCGCAATGTCATACGAGATGGGGAGCACATAGGTATCGGAGGTATCGAGCATCATCAGGCCGGTGCGTGAGGCTCCGAGCACTTCTAAATAGTGACGTTGGTGAACCGCCTCTAGCTGACTTTGGTTTGCCATGACGGGTTCGAGTACCATTAGGTCGGCGAGCACGCCCGCCGCTTCGAGCCGGTCCCAGATTGCGCGCAAGCGTCCGGCATGTTCGGGGTGGCCCTCTAGGGTGTGGAGGGCATAGCGTGTATCGGTGACATAAGCAGTCGTCATAGCTATGCTCCTATGCGTTTTGCTCGCCACGCTGCCAGCTTCAGCAGCCATAGCACTATTACGTATCGTAGTATTATAATAGCCAGCAGCGCCATACAGCAGGTTGTTTCAGATGATGATGATAGCAAGATAATAGCGCTCAGTGCGTATTGAGCAAACAAACTCGCCACACCCAACGTAAATGCCCATATCCTCGCACGGGATGGTGTGCTTGCGAATGTGCTGGCGACAATGCCCAATGCGCCATCGGTGATAAAGTCGAGCACCGCATCAATGGTTAAGTATACGAAAGCAACAAGGAATCGACTTGTGGAAAGAGATATGAATTCGTAGTAGTTTAAGAAATAAAACAACAGAACGATGATGCGTGTTCCGACCAGATAGTAAGCCAATTTGCGTGCGCGTACCAGCGCTCCGGCATATTTGGTTTTGACGATGTCTTTGGTTGAGTAAAGTGTTGTGCGCAGTGAATCCCACGTGCGGCTCTGAACCTCATGGGCAATCGAGCCGCTGGTGGAAACAACAACAAGCAGGCGAACAAAGGGTAATGTGAGCAACAAGCTGCTCCCCCCGAAGCACAAGGAACAGAGCATGATAAAGGCGAAGGTGAGAGCCAAGATAACGTAACTTCGCTTGCGGCGCCGATTCGATTTTGCGTGTGTAACCTCGCGCCGGTAGATGGGGTCTATGGGATGCAGCCAGCTACGTATTAGGTTTTCCATCTTGCCTACCCGTCTTGTTCTCTGTTAAAGCGGTGGGCTTCGATTGCCGCGCCGATAGGCAGCAGCGTCGTCTCAAGCATTTGTCGTGCCCGGCTGATATCCAGTGTGATGTCAGCCACACGGTCGGGCGCAAGCTCGGTGAGAAGGGCCGGGCGGGTGTGTGCATCCACATCTACCCCCAGCGCTCCGAGCAGCGCCCG
>CAZJBO010000383.1:0-3026 GCA_964544075.1 uncultured Anaerolineae bacterium | reverse complement strand
GCCCTATGGCAACATCAATTGGTCATGGCTAAACAGCTTCATGCCCCAGAACATCCTGCGCTTCGCGGCGAACGAATATGACGACGGCTATGCCGAGTGGACCGCGCAGCAGATCATCGCAGCCGATGGCCGAGGGTCCGGCGCGCGGCAGGCCCCCTGGTATGTGTTTGAGTTCCTATATTATGATGCGGGGTTGCCGGTGCAATATCCCGACGACCTGCCGCACGCGCGCACCTTCCCAGATTCTGAGGCCGTGATCTGGCGCACCGGGTGGGAGGAAGACGACTTGGTCTTTGGCTTCAAGACCGGCGCGCACGGCGGACGCTATGCCTTTGATGCCTTCACACGAGGGATCAGCCCCTGGATACAGCCCTGTGCAAGCACCGGCTGCCGCATCAACGTCGGGCACGACCACGAAGACGCGAACGGTTTCTATATCTTCGGCGGTGGACATTGGCTGGCGACCGAGGATGCCGGTTATGGCCTGCACGAAACCATGTATCACAACAGCATCCTCATTGATGGGCAGGGCCAGTATAGACCGCCGACCGACCGCTTCGGGGCCTACCCCGAAGATTTCATCGGCAGCGATGGCGCGCTGGTCGCCACCGCCGGTACGCCCAACTTTAGCTACCTCGCCGCCGACGCAACCCGTACATATAAAAACATCCCCGGTATAGAGGATGTCTCGCGATACGTGCTCTTCGTCCGGCCCGGCTATTTCGTAATGCTCGACAGCCTGGCCGCCGACGCCCCGCACGAGTACGAATGGCTGGTGCACTTCGGCTCTGATGTCGCGGTCGAGGCTAACTGGATACGCGGCGACGCCGGTGCAGGGGGGGTGCTCGGCGTGGGGATGCTAAGCCCCGCAGATACCGAGGTTATTAGCCGGAGCGATGAGAACGCCGGCGCGTTCGCACACATCGTGACCACCGCGCCGACGTCCGACCTCTGTTTTGTCAACATCCTGTATCCCACCGATGCCGAGGCATGGGACGCACGGCCCTACATCGACCTGCTCGAAGACAACGGGCGCGCGGTGGCCTTGCAGGTACAGATGTCCGGCAGCACAGGGTGGCGTGATGATGTGTTGCTCTCCTATGCCCAGGACGGCGCACTTATCGAGTTAGGCACGTATAGCTACGATGGGCAAGCGGCGCTGTTGCACAAGGACACAGACGGCGGGTTGCTGAGCTTGTTCATATACGGCGGTACCCAGATAGTCGAGGGGGAGCGCATGTTGCTGCGTAACCTCGACCGGAGCGCGTTCGAGGTGCGCTATGCCGACGATGCAGTCGAGGTGTACGGCGACTTCGGTACCGAGGTGACGTTATATGCGCCGCTTGCTGCCACGCTGAGCGTCAACGGCGGCGCGCAAGAGTTTATGCGGGACGGTGATTACATCATCTTTGGCCCGTGAGCACCGTCTGCCTTTGGGGGCATAGCTCCCCCAGAGACGCGCACAGCCGAAAGGGTGCCAATGCACACAGACTATCAGGTACAGATATCCGATGCGCGCCAAGACCCCGCCTGGGATGCTTTCGTGGCGCAAGCCCCGGACGGCCACCATATGCAGACCAGCATGTGGGCCGGGGCAAAAGCTGCGTTTAGTTGGCGGGCGGTGCGTGTCATCGTCACCCGGCAGGGTCGCATAGTCGGTGGCGCACAGATGCTCGTCCGGCCCCTGGCGCGCGTGTTCGCGGTCGGCTATGTGCCCAAAGGCCCGGTCATCGCCGAGGAAGACCCCGCCCTGCCGGGGCTAATCATCGAAGCCTTGCAGCGCGCAGGACGGGCCAGGCGTGTGCAGTATTTGGTTGTGCAGCCCTCCAACCGGGGCGAAGCGCTGGCGCAGCAGCTCCTACAGCGCGGCTTTGCGCCCAGCACACTAGAGGTCGCCCCCATCGCAACCTTGCTGATCGACCTGAGGCCGGATAGCCAGACAATGCTCAAGGCGATGAAGTCGAAGGCGCGCTGCAACATCCGGCGCGGCATCCGCAGCGGGTTGACGGTGCGCACGGGAGACGAGAGCGACATCCCTACCTTCCACCGCATTCTTGTGCAGACCAGCCAACGTCAAGACTTTGTGCCGCACGATCAAGCATACTTCGTCGCGATGTGGCGCGCCTTTGATGCCCAGGGGTGTATCAAGCTCTTCCTGACCGAGTGTGAAGGCGAGGCGCTTTCAGCCTGCATCGTCATCACGTTCGGCGATACGCTGTATCCGAAAGCGTGCGGTTGGTCGGGCGCGCATGGCGAATGCCGCCCAAACGATATGTTGCACTGGGGCATTATGCAGTGGGGCAAGGAACACGGCTATCGCTATTATGACTTTGAGGGCATCGAGCCGGAAGGCGCGGCGGCGCTGCTGCGCGGCGACCCTCTCCCCTCGGCGCTAAAGCATTCCGTGACATCGTTTAAGCTCTCGTTTGGCGGTACGGTGACGCTGTATCCCATTCCTTACGATTATGTCTGCAACCCTATCTTGCGTTGGGGACACCGTCGAGTGTTCCTTCCGCTGACGCGCCGACCCCAAATCCGCAAGCTGCTGGATCGGGTCACGGTGCAGCGTTTGCGGAAAAGCCGACAGGCAGCAGACCGCAGAGCCGAGGCAGGAGACGCACGTGAAGACTGACTATCAGGTGAAGATGTCATATGAACCCGCTGCGCCCGGTTGGGACAACTTCGTGGCACAGACTGCGGGCGGGCATCATGTGCAGACCGGTCTATGGGCACAGACTAAAGCGTGGCAGGGTTGGCAAACCGCGCGCGTGTGCGTCACTCTGGACGGCGCGATCGTGGCGGGAGCGCAGATGTTGATACGCCCGCTTTGGCGCATCGCGGCCATCGGCTATGTATCCAAAGGACCACTGTTTGCCTCCGACGATCCCGCCTTGCCGGGGTTGGTTATCAACGCCCTACACCGGGCCGGCAGAGCGAGGCGCGTTGCTTACCTGGTGGTGCAGCCGCCTAACAACGGTGCGGCGCTTGTCCCCTACCTCCGGCAGAACGGCTTTGCGCGCAGCCCG
>CAZJBO010000382.1:0-3029 GCA_964544075.1 uncultured Anaerolineae bacterium | reverse complement strand
CAGCTCTTCTACGCGGCGCAGGAGCTTTGGTTGGATATATGGCCCTTTCTTGAGTGAGCGTGACATATCGTCCTCCGATGCTTACCGGCGTCGCTTGCCGCGACGACGCACGATGTACTTGTCGGTGCGTTTGTTGCGGCGGGTGCGCGCACCGAGTGTGGGCTTGCCCCACGGCGATTTGGGACCGGGCATCCCGATGGGCGAGCGGCCTTCGCCGCCGCCGTGCGGGTGGCTTGCGGGGTCCATTGCGCTGCCGCGCACGGTGGGCCGCCAGCCCATCCAGCGCCGCCGCCCGGCCTTGCCGAGCTTGATGTTGCCGTGTTCGGCGTTGCCGACTTCGCCCAGGGTCGCCATACAGTTTAGGTCGATGAGCCGGACTTCGCCGCTGGGCATACGCACCTGGGCGTGTTTGCCTTCTTTGGCGATGATCCGGGCCGAGGTGCCGGCGGCGCGTGCGATCTGTCCGCCGCGTCCTGGGTACAGCTCGATGTTGTGCACTGTGCTGCCTACCGGGATGTTGCGCAGCGGGAGTGCATTGCCGGGCCGGATGTCGGCTTTTGGCCCGTTTTGGACGGCATCGCCGACTTGTAGGCCCAGCGGTGCGATGATGTAGCGTTTTTCGCCGTCGGCGTAGACCAGCAAGGCGATGCGGGCCGAGCGGTTCGGGTCATATTCGATCGTGCTGACCCTGGCCGGGATGCCGTGTTTATCGCGCTTGAAGTCGATGATGCGATAGCGCCGCTTGTGCCCGCCGCCGCGATGCCGCACCGTTACGCGCCCCAGGTTATTGCGCCCGCCGTTTTTGCGCAGCTGGCGCAGGAGGGATTTTTCGGGCTTGGCGGTGGTGATCTCTTCGAATGTGAAGGCGGTCATATCGCGGCGGCCAGGCGAGGTTGGTTTATATGTCTTGATAGGCATGGTTGCTTCCTCGCTTAGGCTTCAAACAAGGGGATTTTCTGCCCCTCTTCTAGGGTAATGATGGCCTTTTTCCAGGCGCTTTTGCGGATGTATCGGCGGCGCCCGCGCAAGCCGCGTTTGGCCGGTACGTTCATGGTCGAGATTTTCGCCACGTCTACGTCGAAGAAGATTTCTACGGCTTCGCGCACCTGGATTTTGTTGGCCTTTGGGTGTACTTCGAACACGTATTGGTTGTTCGCGTCGGTCATGTAGTTGGTTTTTTCGGTGATGACCGGACGGCGGATAACTTCGTAGATCGGGATTGTTTTTGTCATTGCTATCCTACCTTCCCCAGCCAAGCGTCGATGTGTTCCAGCGCGCTGAGCGGTACGATCACTTTGTCGAAGCTGAGCAGGTCTCGGATGTTGAGGTAGCTTGCCCGTAGGGTTTGTGCCTCTGCCAGGTTCCGGACGCTGCTTTCGACGTTCTCGTCCTTCTCGGCCAGCAAGATCAAGGTGCTGTTTCCGTCGCCGGTCAGCTTCCGGATGATCTCGCCCATTGCCTTCGTCTTGGGTGTGTCGAGTGTCAGTTCGTCTACGATCACCAGGCGTTCTTCTTCGGCCAGCACCGAGAGTGCGCAGCGCAGTGCTTTACGGCGCATCTTGCGCGGCATGTTCTTGGTATACTTGCGTGGCTTGGGGCCGTGTGCGACGCCGCCGCCGACGAAGATCGGGGCGTTGCGGCTGCCGTGTCGGGCGCGCCCGGTACCCTTCTGGCGATACCATTTGGCTTTCGTGCGGTTTACTTCCCCGCGTGACTTGACCTTGTGGGTGCCCAGGCGGGCGTTTGCCATCTGGCGTACGTATGCTTGGTGCATCAGGCCGACGTTGACTTCGACTTCGAATATATTTGCTGCCAGTTCGGTTGTGCCAACCTGCTGGCCGTTGATGTTGCGTACAGGGACTTCCATGTTTTTATTGCTCCCTGCCTATATCTGTCTGCGCGGTGCGTGTTGCTTCCGCGCGATCTTGACCATGACGATGCCGCCTTTTGCCCCCGGTACAGAGCCTCTGACGGCCAAGAGGTTGCGCTCCGAGTCGACTACGACGACTTCGAGGTTTTGGCTGGTGACGCGCTGGTTGCCCATGCGCCCTGCCATGCGCTTCCCTTTGAAGACGCGCCCCGGTGTGCTGGTGGAACCGATGGAGCCGGGTGCGCGCTCACGGTCGGACTGACCGTGGGTTTTGGGCTGGCGGTGGAAGCCGTGGCGTTTGATCGTGCCGGCGAAGCCGCGCCCTTTGGAAGTGCCAACTACGTCTACGCGCTCGCCTTTTTCGAACACGTCAACGGTTATTTTTTCGCCCTCTTCTACGTCGCTTTCCTTGACGCGGAACTCGCGCAGATAGCGGAGCGGGGGCAGGTCGTGGCGCTTCAGGTGTCCTAGCTGGCCTTGTGTGAGGCGTTTTTCTTTTGTCTCGTCAAAGCCGAGCTGGATCGCTATGTAGCCGTCGCGCTCTTGTGAGCGTACCTGGGTCACGAAACATGGCCCGGCTTCTATCACGGTTACAGGGATCACCTGCCCTTTTTCATCGAATAGTTGGGTCATACCCACTTTTTTGCCTATGATGCCTTTCATAGTGCCCTCCCAGGGACTGCCCAGGTCGGATGCCTTGCATCATCCCTAAACGTACTATGCATTCTGGCCCGGCCCACATGCCGGCTCAACGGGTGCTAGGGGTTCTTCCCCGCTAGCTAGATTTTGATCTCGATGTCTACACCTGCTGGCAGGTTGAGCCGCATGAGCGTGTCTATCGTTTTGCTGTCCGGGTCAAGGACATCGATCAGGCGCTTGTGTGTGCGGATTTCAAAGTGCTCTTGGCTGTCCTTGTCGATGAAAGGAGAGCGGCGCACTGTGAAGCGCTCAAGCCGGGTGGGTAGCGGCACCGGCCCTACGACGTGTGCGCCGGTGCGCTCTGCCGTTTGGACTATACGTTGTGCCGATTGGTCTAAGACCCGGTGATCGTATGCTTTGAGGCGGATGCGGATTCTTTGCTTGGCCATGAGAATGCCTTAATCCTCCAGAATATCGGTGATGACGCCCGCGCCGACGGTCAGGCCGCCTTCGCGGATGG
>CAZJBO010000381.1:0-3042 GCA_964544075.1 uncultured Anaerolineae bacterium | reverse complement strand
GCAGCCGACATATTATGCTAGCCTGCGGTTTCAACCGCAGGCCAAAGCCGCCCCCCTATCTTACAAATCGGAATGCGATGAAACTAGAAGTCCAGAACATCAGCTTTGCCTACACGCCCGACATGCCCGTAGTCAGAGATGTATCTTTCAACCTACACGCCGGCGAAGTGTTGTACCTGTTGGGGCACAACGGCAGCGGCAAGACCACACTGCTCTCATGCATCACCGGCGTGCTCACGCCGACACGCGGGCAAGTCATCCTCAACGGCAGCGATGTGCGCGATTATGCGCCCGCCGCGCGCGCCCGACATATCGGTATGGTGCCGCAGATCCACGTACCGGCCTTCCCCTACACGGTGCGCGAGATGGTAATCATGGGGCGCGCGCCACACCTGGGGCTGTTCGAGTCGCCGGGGAAGGCAGATTACGCAATCGCCGACGCCGCGCTCGACCGTTGTGGCATGACGGCGTTCCGAGACCGCCCCTACACCGAACTCAGCGGCGGCGAGCGCCAGATGGTGATGATCGCACGGGGGCTGGCGCAACAATCACACATCCTGCTGCTGGACGAACCGGACGCCCACCTCGACCCAAAGAATCAACACCGCGCCCTAGAGATGGTCGCGCAGCTGGCCCGACGCGAGAACCTGGCATTTATCATCTCGTCGCACGCGCCGAACAATGCGTTGCTATATGCCGACCGAGTGCTCTTGCTCAAAGCCGGGCAGACCCTGGCGCTCGGCAATACGGCGGAGACGCTGACCGCTCCGCTGCTCTCGACCGCGTATGATATGGAAACCGAAGTGATCTACACAAACGGCAACAAGGGCAACGGACGCATCCCCCGCGCGATCCTGCCGAAGCGCTGACGCGATCAGTCCATAGCCGCCGCGCGCCCCGCCACCCAACCGGTCGAAAACGCCGCTTGCAGATTATAGCCGCCCGTGTCCGCGTCGATATCGAGCACTTCCCCGGCGAAGTATAGGCCCGCCACCACCCGTGACGCCATCGTGCGCGGGTCCACCTCCCTCACATCCACACCCCCCGCCGTGACAATCGCCGCGCGCATCGAGCGGTGCCCGGTGACCTCTAGCCGGAAGTCCTTCAGCCACGCGCGCAGCCTCTCGCGCTCGCCCGCGTTGATCTGGTGCGCGGGCTTCTCCGGCGCGATGTCGGTCTGGGCACAACATACCGGTATCAGCTTGCGGGGGAGCAACCCCCTCAGCAAGGTTTGGAACTGTTGCTTGCCGTGTGCGTCCAGGTCGCGGCGCAGACGCGCGTCGAGCTTGGCGTCGGTCAGCGCAGGTTTGAGGTCAATCGAGAGCGTGATCGCTTTACCGGCGCGCTTCGCATCCACCGCCTGCCGGCTCAAGGTCAATATGATCGGCCCCGATACGCCAAAGTGCGTGAAGAGCATCTCCCCGAACGCTTCCGAGGGCTTCTTCGTCCCCTCGATGTACAGCCGCACCGCCACGTTGCGCAGGCTAAGCCCTTGCAGCTGCGCGGCAATGTCGCCTGCCGTCTCCAACGGCACCAGCGCGGGGCGCACCGGCACTATGCTGTGCCCCACCGCCTTAGCCAGACGGTAGCCATCGCCGGTAGAGCCGGTGCCGGGGTATGATGCGCCCCCGGTGGCGATGATGACGGCGTCGGCGTGGTGTACCTGTCCCGATGCGGTCTGCACCCCACACACCCGACTCCCATCAAGCAGCAGGCGCATAACCGGCGCTTCGGTGTGGATGCTGACGCCCTGGGCGCGCACCCATCCGGTGAGCGCATCCACCACATGGCGTGCCCGGCTGCTGACCGGGAAGACCCGACCGCCGCGCTCGGTGACGGTGGGCACGCCCAGCGCAGCGAAGAAAGCTATTAGGTCTTCGGCGAAGAAGCGCGCAAACGCCCCGCGCAGAAAGCGCCCGTTTGGGCCAAAGTGCGCAGCGAACTCCCGCAGCGGCGCAACGTTGCTCAGGTTACAGCGGCCCTTGCCGGTGATGAGGAGCTTGCGTCCGGGACGGTCCATCTTCTCCAACAGCTCGACCGCCGCGCCCATCTCGGCAGCCTGCCCCGCCGCCATCAAGCCCGCCGCCCCGCCGCCTATGACGATCACGCGCACCGGCTTCACGAGTGGGCGTCTAACCAATCCGCCACGAGCGCGAACATCTCGTCCTGCACCGCCGGTTCGTTGTGCACTTCGTGATACATGCCCTCCCAGAGCTTCAGCGTCTTATCCTCCGCGCCGATCCCATCGTAAGCCATCCGCGCGCCGCTGCAAGGCGTGAGGCTGTCGGCAGTGCCATGCATAATCAAGATCGGCTTGGTGATCGTGCTCAGCCGGGCCTTGATCGCTTCGGACATGCGCAGCATCTCGGCGCCGAGCCGTGCGCGCATCTTGCCGCGATACACCAATGGGTCGCTGTCATAGGCAGTCTGCACGGCGGGGTCATGCGAGAGCGCCGCCGAATCGAGCGCCAAGACCGGCAGCTTGGGGAGTATCACGCTCATCAGCTTGGATACGGCCACCAGGAGTGGCGATACACCCTCGCCCGCCGCGATGCCCGTGCCGGTGAGGATAAGGCCGTCTATCATCTCTTGATGGCGGATGGCAAACTCCAGCGCGATCAAACTGCCCATGCTGTGTGCATAGAGGAAAGTCTTCGCCCCGGCGTGATCGATGTGGTCGATGAATGTTCGCATATCCTCGACGTACGCATCAAAGCGCTCGACGTATGTGCGCAGCCCCTCCGAACGCCCATGCCCTCGGTGGTCGAGCGCCCACAGCGCGAAGCCCCGCGCGGTTAGATAGTCTGCAAGGTGTGCATAACGTGCGCCGTGCTCTGCGTAGCCGTGGCAGAGCACCACGGTCGCTTTGGGCACGCCTTCGGGCAGCCATGCTTGATAAAAAAGCCGCAGCCCACCAACACCTGTGATATGGCCGTCTTTTGTCGCCATGATCTACTTCCTCCTTTGTTCAAATGAAGATGGACGGATTATTTCTACTGCAGGCCAGCATCCCCCCTCTCCCTCAAGTGGCGAGGGGAGCCA
>CAZJBO010000380.1:0-3075 GCA_964544075.1 uncultured Anaerolineae bacterium | reverse complement strand
TACAAGTTTTATCCGAACAGGTAATCGCAAAGATCGCGGCAGGCGAGGTGGTCGAACGCCCCGCCTCGGTGGTCAAAGAACTCGTCGAGAATGCTATAGACGCCGGTGCGCGCACAATCAGCGTCGAGTCGGAGGGCGGAGGGCGGCGCCTTGTGCGTATCTCCGACGACGGCTGCGGCATCCCCGCCTCCGAGGTCGAGCTGGCGCTTGCCCGCCACGCTACCAGCAAGCTGCGGTCTGCCGAAGATTTGCTCCACATCGGCACGCTGGGCTTTCGCGGCGAGGCGCTCGCCACCATCGCCGCCGTGAGCAAGCTCACGCTCACCACGCGCACCAGAGACGCAGCCACAGGTATCACCGTGCGCGTCCACGGCGGCGAGGTCGTGCACCGCGCGCCCGTCGGCGCGCCCGCCGGCACGGTCGTCACGGTCGAGAATCTGTTCTATAACGTCCCGGCCCGGCTCAAGTTCCTCATGAAAGAAAGCACCGAGCGCAACAACATTGACAGTATAGTCAAGCGCTACGCGATGGCCTACCCCAACATCCGGTTTAGCCTACATCAAGGGGGGCGCGAACGCTTCCGCGTGGGGGGCAGCGGCGCGCTCGGCGACGTATTGGTCGAGGTGCTGGGCCTTGAAGACTTCAAGCAGATGCTTGAGGTCGGCCCCCAGGCCGAGCGCGCCGACCTGCCACCTATCCGGGTAAGCGGGTATACCTCGGCGCCCACGCTCAGCCGCGCCAACCGTAAGTACATCACGTTGTTTGTGAACGGACGTCACGTGCGCGATAACTACTTGACGCACGCGGTGGTCAAGGTCTATCATGGCTTGCTCTCCGGAGGGCGCTACCCGGTGGCGGTGCTGATGGTCAGCCTCCCGCCCGAAGAAGTGGATGTGAACGTCCACCCCACCAAAGCCGAGGTGCGTTTCAGCCAACCAGGGGCGGTCTTTACGGCGGTGCAGCGCGCAGTGCGCGCCGTTGTGGTGGGCCAGACCCCCGCGCTGCCGCAAGCCTCCGCCGAGGCGGGCGTATGGGGGGGGGGCAGCGCGGCAGCGCGTCGCGCACCGTTCCGTGTGCTGCCGCCGGCGCTTGACTTACCGGCAAGCGCGCCCTTCCCATCCACCGCCGACCCCGCTGCGCCGTCGGGCCTCCCCTTTGATGCTCCGGCAGCAGCTCCCCGCCGTACCCTCCCGATGCTGCGTGTGGTTGGGCAGGTCGGCGCAACCTACATTGTCGCCGAAGGGCCGGCGGGCCTGTACCTGGTCGATCAGCACGCGGCGCATTGGCGTATCTTATTTGAGCGGTTGATGGCGGAACGTGCGGCGGGTGGGGTGGAGCAACAGGCGCTCGAAGGTGTCACGGTCGAATTGCAGCGGCGTGAGGCGGCGTTGGTCGAGGCAAATCTGGCGCGTCTTGCAAGCATCGGCCTGAGCCTGGAGCCTTTCGGCGGCACGACCTATCTGGTCGGCGCCGTGCCGCGCATCCTTGCCGAAGGTGACCCCGCCGAGGTGCTGCGCCTCATCCTTGCCGATTGGCAAGCGCCCGATGTATTCCCCGATGATGACCCGGACGCGCGTCTGACACAAGCGGCGGCGCGGCTTTGTCAGGTGGCGGCGGTCAAGCCGGGCCATGTGCTCAGCCGGGAGGAGATGGAGACGCTCGTGCGGCAGCTGGAGCACTGCACAGACTCCAAGACTTGCCCCGACCGGAGGGAGATGCGCGCTACCTTGATCCAGATCAGCTCGGAGCAGCTAGAGAAAGAGTTCCGGCAAAGGTGATGTCTGCCGTGTCACCCCAGCCGGTCGCGCGCCAGCATCGCCGCGCCGAGCACGGTTGCATAATCGCCCAGCTCGGCGGCCAGGACCTTGACTTTGTCCATATCGTGTTTGTTTAGATAATATTGCTGCGCAACATCCCGGATGGTCGGCAGCAGCCACGGCTCACATGCCTCGATCAACCCACCCCCGAACACAATGCGTTCGGGGTCGAGTGCGTTGACCATGTTTGCGGTCAGCAGGCCCAGATAGTATGCGGCGCGCCGCAAGACTTCGAGCACTAATGCATCCTCTTGTTCGGCGGCGCGCGCCAGGGTGCCGCTTGTGATGCGGTCGGTCTGCGGGTTTTCGACCAGTTCGCCGATTACGCTCGTGCAGCCACTCTGCAGCGCCAAACGGATGTCACGGGTTATGGCGGTGCGGCTGGCGACCGCTTCGACGCAGCCGCGATTGCCGCAGCCGCATACCGGCCCATCCGCCAAGACGATGAGATGCCCCAGCTCGCCCGCGCTGCCCCGGAAGCCGGTCCGCAGCCGCCCATCAAGGATGATCCCGCCGCCGATGCCTGTGCCGGGGAAGAGGCCGATCAGGTCTTTGACGCCTTTGCCCGCGCCTACTTTGAACTCGCCATATGTTCCGGCGTCCACGTCGTTGTGGACAAAAGCCGGCAGCTTCAGGCGTTTGGCAAGGCCGGCGGCAAGGGGGACATTCTTCCACTTCTTTAGGTTAGGTGTAAAGTGTATTATGCCGGTTATCGGGTTAAGCGGGCCGGGCGCTCCGGCCCCCACCACGAGGATATCGCGGCGCTTCACACCGGCTTTGGTCATCGCGCGTTTGGCGGCTTCGGCCATGCTGTCCATGCCGGCGCCGGCGCTGTCGGCGGCGGGAGTCGCGCGCTTGACCGTGGCAAGGATATCACCTTTGGGTGAGATGACGGCGGCCAAGATTTTGGTCCCGCCCAGGTCGATGCCGATGAGGTGTTTCTCTTTGTTGCCTTTTTTCTTTGCGTTAGCCATGTGTTTGTCCTTCGGGTTAGGGGCGTGTAGGGTGCACGGTGTATCTATTATACCCCCGAAGAGTTGTCATGCCTGTGGGCTGCACCAAGCCTTACTTGACATGATTTAACGCTTTCTCTCTTTTGATTCTATCAAAGTCGCGCAAAAATCAGTGATAATAGTAGTTATACGCAATATGGTACAGGGTTGGGCGGATGTCTATTTACCTTCCCCACGGGTATTTGTTCACCTGCTCTCTGTGGGGGCTTTGGAGCCAGAGGCATTCCTTTCAGTCACCCCACACC
>CAZJBO010000379.1:0-3082 GCA_964544075.1 uncultured Anaerolineae bacterium | reverse complement strand
GCGAGGTACCCTCGCGCATATCCGCACCGCCTTCCATGATGAAGGCGTCTTTGTCCTTGCGGGCCTTCTCGTAGGCCGCCTTGATTTCGGCCATCAGGTCACGCTCAAGCCTGCCGGAGACAGCTTGTTCGATAAGCTGTTCGTCGATGACTACCGGCGAAAGCTCCCAGGCTTCCAGCTTCAGCCCCAGGGTGCGGCGCACGAAGTCGGCATCTTGGTCCAGGACCTTGCCCGCCTTATGCCAGGGCTGTGTGCTCACAGGTTTCAGGTAGCCTACATTGAGGTCACTCTCCTGCATACGCAAGCCCACCCCCATGCAGATCGCTGTCTTGCCGGAAAAAGTTGAGACAGAGGTTACGTAAAGCGGTTTCATTGTGCCTTTCTCCTATATATTGCAAAGTCCTCGCGCATTACGGCGGTTACTGACGTTCTTTCGGTTCCAGGATCAGGCGCATATCCAGCGGGACAGCCCCACGCTCGTAGACCGTTAAGGGGTTGATGTCGAGTTCCAGGATTTCGGGGAAGTCGGTCACGAGCTGATTGATGCGCAGCAGAGTATCAACTATCGCCTCTTTATCTTTTGGCGGTTCGCCGCGCACTCCATCAAGCAAGGTATGGGCGCGGATTTCGTCCAACATCTCCTCGGCCTCCCAACGTGCGAAGGGCGCCACGCGGAAGGTCACGTCCTTGAGCGCTTCTACATAGATGCCGCCCATGCCGAAGGTAACCAACGGCCCAAACTGCGGGTCGCGGTTCATGCCCACCAACACCTCAAAGCCGCCGGAGGGCATCATCTCTTGCACCAAACAGCCCCAAATCTTCGCGCCGCGCACATAACGCTGTGCCCGATACACCATCAGCTCGAAGGCATCGCGCACGTCGGTAGCGTTTTCCAGCCCGACCTTGACGCCGCCGACATCGGTCTTGTGCAAGATGTCGGGCGACGCGATCTTGAGGACAACCGGATAGCCGATCGCATCGGCGATCCGTACGGCATCATCGGGGGTGGGGGCTACCTCGGAACGCGCCACGCGGAAGCCGTAGGCCTGGAGAATATCGCGAGATTCGGCGTCGCCGATCTCAAGGCGTCCGTCGGCGCGGGCCTTGTCGATGACGGCGCGCACTTTGGCGTTGTCCACCTCGAAGCGTTCGACCTCAAAGGGGGGGCGCTTGCCAAACTGATTATAATCACGCATCGCGCTCAGGGTGGCCGCCGCGCCGGTGGGGAACGTGTAGTTAGGCACGCCGTTTTCGTTTAGGATGCGCACACCCGCGCCCACCCGCGCCTCGCCCATGAAGCAGCCCAAGACCGGCTTATCGGTCCTCTTGGCGACATCGACCACCGCTTGTGCGGTTTCTTCGATGTCGGTCATGGCCTGTGGCGTGAGGATGATGATGATCGCATCAACGTTTGCATCGCGCGCCACAAGGTCGATGGCGAGCTTATAACGGTCGGCTTTTGCATCGCCGAGCACATCCACCGGGTTTGCCGAGCTTGCCGCTTCCGGCAGCGCCGCGTTGAGCTTGCGCGTGGTCTCCGGATCGAGGGCAGCGATCTTAAGCCCTGCCGCCTCAAGCGCGTCGGTTGCCAGGATGCCGGGGCCGCCGGCATTGGTCACGATGCCGATGCGCGTGCCCTTAAGCGGCGGCTGGTAGCCAAAGCCCAGGCAAAAATCGAAAAGCTCTTGCAGCGACCGCGCGCGTATCACACCGGCCTGATGGAAGCCTGCCGTGTAAGCCTGGTCTGCACCGGCGAGTGACCCGGTGTGTGAGGAGACGGCACGTGCACCCGATGAAGTGACGCCGCTCTTGACTACGACGATGGGCTTCCTCTTAGATATCGCACGTGCGGCTTTGATGAAGGCCTGTCCATCGGGTAAGCCTTCGCTGTAGAGCGCAATCACGTTGGTGTTTGGGTCTTCGACCCAGGTTTGCATCAAGTCTACCTCGGCGACGTCGGCCTTATTGCCCAGGCTGACGAACTTGCTGAAGCCGATGCGTCCGGCCAGCGCCCAGTCGAGAATCGCGGTGCCGAGCGCGCCGCTTTGACTCATGAATGCCACAGGTCCTTTGGGCGGCGTCCCGGCGGCGAAGGTCGCGTTGAGCGGTGTATAGGTGTCGATGATACCCAGACAGTTTGGCCCCACCAACCGAATATCAAACTCTTCGGCGATCGCGAGCAGTTCGCGCTCGCGCCGCATCCCCTCGACGCCGGCCTCGCGGAAGCCGGCGCTGATGACGATGACCGAAGGGATACCCTTCTCGCCACACTCGCGCAGCGACATCGGCACGAACTTATAGGGCAGCACGATGACCGCCAAGTCAATGTCATCTGCCACATCGAGCACCGATTTATACGCTTTGAGACCACGAATTTCGTTTGATTTAGGGTTGATGGGGTAAATGCTGCCTGTGAAGCCGCCTTCGACGATGTTGTTCAAAACCTCGTAACCCAGCTTGCCGGCAGTCCGTGATGCACCGACGACAGCCACGGATTCCGGCGCGAAAAATGCTTCGAGCATGTTGCCCCCTAAAATGATTAACTACTGCTAATGAGGGGCACACATACCGTGCCTCCCAAGTAGGGGATTGTAATATAATTCACAAAAAAATCAATGGACCTTATGCATGTGCAACCTTGTCGTTTGTCATACAGCCGCACCGCACAGCGATTAGATATCATTCTAAGTGGACAAGCGCGCGCCGTCAAGAGGGGTATCTCACATTGAGGGCGAGGAGGGCTTTATCTACAGAGAGCACAGAGGTCACGGCTCGATACAGAATACTGGCGCTTTCTACAAACGACGGTATATTGGGGCCGTCCTGAGACAATATCGCAAACCAGAGGAGATAAACCCATGAAAGGTCTTGTTCTAAGCGGCGGCAAGGGCACACGCCTCTTCCCGCTCACTTACACCAGCGCCAAGCAGCTTATCCCCGTGGCAAACAAACCGGTGTTGTTCCGCGTTATCGAGGCCATCCGCGACGCCGGCATTGACGAGATCGGTATCGTGATCGGCGACACGGGCGCCGAGATCCGCGCGGCGGTGGGGCGCGGCAATCGCTGGGGTGTCAACATCAC
>CAZJBO010000378.1:0-3083 GCA_964544075.1 uncultured Anaerolineae bacterium | reverse complement strand
GCTCAAGCCACACTCCATCGATCTCTACACCGGCGACATCGCGCAGCACCAACGCATCACCGGCCTCCGGCGGGTTGTAGCCGACCTGCCAGACGTTGGCGTCGTGCATAGCGACGGCATCGGTTGTCCACTTAATAACCAGCTGCTCACCACCCTTGAGCGCCAGGACCTCTTTGTCCGGCGGGATCGGCAGCGGGAACACTGTCTTTGGAACCGCGTTGCGGTTCCCACCGGGGAGCAGGGCCAGCTTCCAGCCGGAGATTATTTGGATGCCTTGTCCACTGTCCTTGCCCTGGTTGGCGTTGACCAATGTGATCTGCTTCATGCGCTGCGGGTCGGTTTCGGCGGTGGGCCACGCGGCGTGCGAGATCAGGATCATGAACTTGCCGGGGCTGGTTATCATCTTGCCGCCCAGGTAGGTGACCTGACTGATGCCCATCAAGAGCAAGAGTTCTGCCCCGATGCTCGGCAAGCTCATAGCTTTGGCGAGCTGGTCGGAGGTTTGATCGACCTGCTGTGCCCCGACTTCTAGCGCTTCGGGGCGCATGTATTCGATAGGTGAGTTCATAGTTATGTTGCGCTCGACGGCGACTTGGTTGATGAGGAAGTCCATCTCTGTCACACGACGCACTACCTGGACGCCGAAGATGCCGATGGCGACCACAGTCCAGGCGACAAGCTGTAGCTTATATATGTCGATCTGCTTGCCGCCACCCATGATTAAATCTTGGAATTGAAGGTGCTTGTGTGAGCTTGGGGCGTCTTCCACATCGCGCCGCCGCCCGGCAGAAATCTGGCGTACGACGATCGCCTTTGCCGCGATGACGTTGGCGGCACTGATGCCCAACACCAGCAACAAGTCTGAGTTTAACGCCGGAACCACGGCAGGGAGGCCACGGCTGGCGAGCTGGATGTAACCGGCGGTGAAGACCGACACGTACGCTGCCAAGATCGCCAGGGTCCACCACCAGGTTTGGGCCTTCGAGATGCTGATCTTGCCGTCACTGCTGGCGATGACCGACATTGTGCCGGGGCGCTGGGCGACAAGGAACTCGACGGCGAAGACCAGCAGCGCGGTTGCCATACCGAAGCCCAGTGCGATGACGATGTAGTTGTTTAATATGAGCTGCCTAATGCCCTTGTTGCCGGTGAAGGTCGCGATGAGGATCACGCCCGCGATAGAGACAAAGAGCAGAAAGCTGATTAGCATTAGAGGCCACAGCGGGCCGAGGCGCTTAAAGAACCGGTTCAGCATTGTGACACCCCTTTTGTGTTGGGCTACTATATGTGGCGCCGATGCGATGTATTATACACCAATGCATAGGGTTCTTAGACACGGATTGTCGCATAGAGCAGGGCAATTGCTGTTGTGCATATTGTTTCTGAAAGCGCGCCGGTGGGGTGCACCCATTCTGATGTGGGCAATGGTCAAAGAAGGGGTAAAATGTCCGGCAGCTTTCGCCGCCCCCCAAGTTGGGGCATTATCGGCGATGCAGTGGGATCGGGTATAATGACACAATCCATCGCAAGCGAGTTAGAAAAGCACTATGAGCGAACCGGAAGACTTGGAACTTCTCTCGTCAGATACATCGAACGAAAAGGCCCGTGCCGACGTAATCGAGGACATCACCCTATGGGAGATGCTCGGACGGCTGCTGCATCACCCTCGCCGGGGCCTGGGCGATACCTTGTCGATACTGCGCCGCCGCCCCACCCAAACCGTCGCCGATATCGGCACGCGCCCGGCCCGACAAGTTCGGGTTGCCCCACGTATGCGTGCCGCACGCCGCCCGGAGATGGTGCGCGCGGCTCTGCTGTACGCCTTGCAATGTGTTTGCATCCTTTGGCTATTGGCAGCCCTACTCTTTGACACGCACGTACCGGCCTTTCTCTCCCTCCAGCAAGCACTGCTTATGCTTTGGGCCGCCGGTAGCGCGGGCCTTGTAGTGACGGCATGGTGGGGTAGTGCGTGCGCGTATGATGCTCTGCACAAGGCCGAAGGCCTTCTCACCCTGGCAGCCTTGCTCGCTCTGCTCCAGTGGGCAGGCTATGCCGGCGACCCTGCTGTGCCGGTATATGCCACTTGGGCCGGTATATTGGGCGGCGTCAACCTCTGGATAAACGGGCTGCTGCTGCTCAACAGTGCAGGAAGACCAACCGAGACTCTCCCGTGGCTTACCGGCACATGGGAATATATGTCAATGCTGGGGATGTGGGCGGCGTTCACGCTGGCGGTCGCTGCCGACCGCATCATGGTCGGCATGTACGCGGGCGCGCGCCGCAGCCCGGCTCTTTTCGACCGGGGTCGGCCTTTCCTCTACCTGGGGATGGCACTTTGGGCGCTTGTCTCTCTGGTGATCTGGCAGCGTCGCCGCATTGCACGCTGGTGGAAGGCTTCCCTTCTGGGTTATCGTGCGCCGCGCCTCTCATCAGAAGGTGATGCAGATGATGCGCCGCCTCGACAAGGCATCCCCACATCCCCAAGCCGCCGCACTGCCCCTCACACCTATTGTTTTGATACCCGCCACATCGTCGTGGTGGGCTTGTTGGCGCTGGCGCTGGCGTTGTTGGCGATCATCACTATCGATCCGACGTTGGACTTAGACATTGATACTGCGCAGCGTGCCTTGCTCTGGGCTTCGGTCTCGGTGGCCCTGGTGGTCTGGAGCTTAGTCTTCCTGCTCTTGGCGAAGGAGCACGGATGGCGTGTGTTGGCCGGAGAGGTGGCGCTCGGCGCATCGATGCTCACTTATGCCGACAGCGCCAACAATCTATTCACCGTGAACGGCGTATTGATGTGGGCGCTGAGCGTTGGGATGTGGTGGTTGGCGCTGCGTGACCCGGATCAGGCGCTGCCGCCGATGGGCGCATGGCTTGCGAAGGCGCGCTGTTGGTCGGATGCGCCGTTCATCCGCCTGAGCGGGACGCGCGTTACCCTATTGCTTATCATGCTTGTGGGCGCATACTTCCGCTTTAGCGACCTGGACGGCGTGCCGCCGGAGATGACCAGCGACCATGTGGAGAAGCTGCTTGATGGCGCGCGCGTCTTTGGCGACCTGGGACCGGCTTACCTGGGAGGCGAC
>CAZJBO010000377.1:0-3090 GCA_964544075.1 uncultured Anaerolineae bacterium | reverse complement strand
GAGGATACCCTGAGTCAGGCTGTCTAGATATTCTTCTGCTTCTTCACTGAATAGTGCCAGCAGTTCTGCGCTTGCGCCCGCCATGTTACCTCTCAGGCAATCCCATGTTTAGGTGATCGCGTCTTTCTCATCGGGTGTCAGCTTATATTGTGCGACCTCGCTCTCCATGCGGCGGGCCACTTGGTTGAGTTCGCGTGCGGCACGCTCTACCCGCATGGTGCTGGAAAGGTTGGTGGCGGTCACATCCCGGATGGTCTGCATCGCTTCGGAGAGCTGATCCATGCCCACCGTTTGTTGGCGTGTGCTGGCGGCGATCTGCGTAGCGGCGTGCGATGCGTCCTCAATGGCGGCGGCCAGCTCACGGATGGTCTCGCCGGCCCGGTCGACCAGGCTCATGCCGCCGTCAACACCCTTAGTGCCTTGTTCGGTGACCATCACCGCCGTATTGGTGGCTTGCTGTATCTCGCTGAGGATGTCGCGGATTTGCAAGACGGCCTGCCGACTTTGTGCGGCAAGGTTCCGCACCTCCATAGCAACTACCGCGAAGCCTTTACCCTCCTCGCCGGCGCGCGCGGCCTCCACCGATGCGTTGAGCGCCAGCATGTTGCTCTGGTCGGCGATGGCGTTCACGGTGGCGATGATCTCGCCGATTTGTTGTGTGTGTTCGGATAGCACCAAGATAGTGTCGGCGATGCTCTCGACACGTTGGCGGATGAGGTGCATTCCGTTGATGCTATCCGAAACAGCTTGCTCGCCGGCGCGTGTCACGTCAACGGTGCGGCGCGCGGTTTCGGCTACCGCTTGCGAGCGCTCGGCGGTCTCGGTGACCGTAGCGCGCACCTCGTTGACGGTGGCGGCGGTCTGTGTCACCGAGGCGTCTTGCTCGGTCGCCGCGATGATCTGTTCGTTGGTGGCGTTCAGTATCTCGGTGGCGACCTCGGCAACGCTGCTGGATTCTTGTTGAATCTGGACGGCCATGTGTTGCAGCCCGGCCAATGTTTCGTTGAGGTTATACCCCAGGCGGACCAGGGCGTCGGTCGAGTCGCCTCGGTCGATCTCGCTCAGGTCGATGCGGACGGTCAGGTTGCCGGCGAGCACCTTTTCCATGAAGTCGAGGTATCGGTTGACGATCGCATTGAGGCGTGCTTGATAGGCGTGTTGGAGGGTGCTTTGCCGCCGCGCCACGGTCCATGCGACCAGCATTGCCAAGACGATCACGAGCAGCGACACGATTAGGAACCGCACCAACCAACGCGAGACTGATGTAGCATCCGCCGGTTGTTCGACGGTGGGTTGCCCGATCCACCATTCGTTGTTTAGATAGAGGCTGGCTACTGCTGCTGCAAAGATGAGCAGCGCCGGTGCCAGGCCTAAAAATATCATCCAGCCTATTAGTCTGGGTTGTGCGGTCTTAGTTTGATAATCCGGCTTGGGCGTCATGCTTTTTCCTCCTCCCCGGCTTGGATGTCATCTTCTTGTGCGACCACGTCGTCTAAGTGTTGCACAAGCGCAAGCAGGTTTTTGGCGAGCGCCTCGGCCATGCGTGTGCTGGCAAGATATTGCATGTGCATCTGGTTGATTTGTTTGAGCGAAGCGTTGGCCTCCCGCACTTCCACGGCCTGTGCGTCGAGCATGGCTCCGATCTGTTCTGCTTTCGTGGTCGAATCTACAATGTGGTGTGAGATAAGCCCAACCGCTTGGGCGGTATCGGTGACGCGCGAGACGCCGATATCGACGCCATCGGCGCCGGTTTCGGTGGCGGAGGCGGTTTGATGCACGGCCTGCCGTATCTCGGCCAGGAGTCTGCGGACTTGCTCGGCTGCCTCGGTGGACTGTTGGGCCAGGTCGCGAATCTCGTCGGCGACCACGGCGAAGCCCCGCCCATGCTGCCCGGCGCGCGCGGCTTCGATGGAAGCGTTTAGCGCCAGGAAGTTTGATTGGGTTGCAAGGTCGGCGAGCGATGCGATGATCTCGCTGATGCTTTCGGTGTGGCGCACCAGGGCAACCAGGTTGAGCGCGATGGTTTTGACTTGTGTGCGTATATGCTCAAGGCCCATGATCGCGCCGGCAGCGACTTCCTTGCTCTGGTCGGCACGTTGCGCCACGTCGTCGGCGACGCTCGACATCGCTTCGGTGAGCTGTTGGAGCTGCTCGTTAGATTGTTGGTAGCTCTCTAGGGTGGTGGCGATGTCCGACAGTGCCCCGGATTGGCGGTCGGCGTTTGCGAGCTGTTCGGCCATCACGCTGTGGATGGTGCCGGCAGATTGGTCAAGCTCTTTGATAAGCTGTTTGATAGCTCGAAGCTCTGTCGCGTCCGTGGTGTGTGAGGGCTGTGTGTCGGGGGGGAGCGCTGCCTGAGCGGTTGCCGTACGGTCGGCGGGCGGCAGCCATGCGAGCGCGTGGGTGGCAAGGAGGCAGATCAGCGCCAACGTCGCATCGGGCAAGCTGCGCGCGCCTCGGCTTAGCAGGATGGTCACGAGCCAGAGCACCCCGCCGCTTAGCGCCCATGTTCTCGAACGCGCTCGGCCTTGCACACGTGACACTATCGCCAAAGTCCAAAGCCCATACGCACAGATCATGCCGACCCACAAGGCAGGGTAGTCTATCGCGAGGAGTGTTGCCAAGCCCAGGGTTGTGCTAAACCCATAGGTCAATATCGCTTTGGCGTAGGTAATATCTGCACGGCGGGTGAGGCTCAAGGCCGCGCCGCCGCAGATCAGCCCGCCGACGAACACTATCTTTGCCACGCTGCTCTCACCGCCTGATGGGGCTGACAGCGCTGCCGGCAGGCTGAGCAGGCCCACGGCGACCGTGCCTACGCTCATGGCCGATATTGTGCGGCGTGCGCCCGGTGCGGAATATTTATCACTTGCCACTAGATTACTTCCTCCTCCACGATCAAACGTGTATCGGAGAGCAAGGCATCGATATCAAGCAAGATGGCGCCTTCGGCTGTGGCGCCGGCGATGTAATCGGGGTTGATGCCCACCAAGACTTCCGATGCTGCGCTCAGGTCGGCGTGTGCCAGGTTGATGACGCCGGAGACTTCGTGTGCAAGCAGGCTGATTTCAAGCCCATTTGCCCGCACGA
>CAZJBO010000376.1:0-3103 GCA_964544075.1 uncultured Anaerolineae bacterium | reverse complement strand
GGCGGAGACCTGCCGTCCGGGGATGAGGGCGGAGACCTGCCGTCCGGGGATGAAGGCGATACGCCGCCCGGCATGGGCAACGATGAAGACGGGCCACCGGGCACAGGCGGCGATGCGCCGGCGCCTACCCAAGAGACCTTTGGCGACGAACCCGGCGAAGAAGCGCAAGAAAACCCGGCAGCATCGACCTCGAACTTTCCGTTTACCGTGCAGGGCGAGGGGCCGACCTTCGTACCGCAATACATCTATGAAGCACAAGGGTGCAATTGGCAAGGCATCGCCGGTAAAGTGTTCGGGCTAGACGGCGAAGAAATCACCAACAACCTGCTGGTCCACGTCTGGGGCGAAGATGTAGATACACTGATCGGGGTAGGCACCAACCCAAATTACGGGCTAAGCGGATGGGAGGTGCAGCTAGGCAACGAGATCAACGGCAGCGTCTATTCGGCGCAACTACTACACGAAGACGCCCGGCAGCTTTCGGACGTGATAAAGATACAGTTCCCGAACACCTGTGATACTAACCTGGCGGTTGTCTACTTCCAGCAAGAGGGAGGTTTCTAAACGCGCCATGCTAGAAGATATGGAGCCGGATGATGCGCACGCGGGCGCGCGTCCGGGCGCACGGCTGGCTTTGCTAGACCTGCTGAGCCTGGGCATCGTCGCCCTGACTCTGTTGGTGGCAGCCTGGGTATTCATCGTCATGCGCGACCCCTACGGCGCGTTTAACCCCTTCCCCCCCGCGCCGCCCCCCACCGAGGTGACCATCGTCCCCTACCGGGATGGGACACAAAGCGCAGGAACCCCACCGGCATGGTCCGCCGTGCCGACTAAGACGGCCACCCGCACCCCGACGCTGCCTACCACCCCCACCTCTGCCGCCACGCCCACCCCGCTGATCCCTACCCTTACCCCCACACTGCGCTGGACCCTCACGCCATCATACACGCCGGCAGCGTTCGCCTATACCCTAGAGGGCGAAGCGGTGACGTATACGCTAAACAGCAATGAGAATGGCTGTGCTTGGCAGAGCATCGCAGGGCGCGTCACCGGGCTGAACGGTGAACCGATCGTGGGGTTGTTCATACACATCAGCGGCGAAGGCATCGACGAGATGCTGCCGACCGGCAACCAACCGACCTTTGGCGAAAGCGGCTATGAACTCATGCTCGGCGACACGCCTCAAAGCGGGGAGTATGTAGTAGAGCTGATCGGACAAGATGGCACGATACTCTCAGATCAAATTCTTGTCGAGACCCTCGACCGCTGCGAGCAAAACGTGGCGCTGGTGAACTTTGTAAAGAATCGGTGAGGCAGTCAAGAGCGGTTCACCACGGAGCGCAAAGGGGGCTTCAATGGGAGAGGCAGCATGGACCAAAAGCGCATAGCAACCGGCATTAACGGTCTAGATACGATGCTGCACGGCGGCTTTGTGCCGGGGTCATCTATCCTGGTGCGCGGCGCGCCGGGCACAGGTAAGACCACGCTGGCCTTCCATTACCTCGCCCACGGCATCAAACAAGGCGCGCGGGGCCTGATGATCTCGTTCGAAGAGTTCCCCGCATCGCTCTATCGCGACGCCGAGTCCTTAGGTTGGGACCTGCGCGCGCTAGAAGCCGACGACAAACTCCACATGATGTTTACCTCACCCGGCGTATTTCTGCGCGGGCTAGAAGCCACCGACGGCCCGATCAATCGGCTGCTGCACGGCCATGACATCAAGCGGGTGGCGCTCGACAGCCTGACACATTTTGTGCGCATGGCGAACGATCCGCACGAACTGCGCCACATCTACAACCGGGTTATCAACGGTCTGAAGCGCGCAGGCATCACCTCGATGTTCCTGGGCGAGGAGATCGGCACCCGGCAGGCCACTAACCGGGTGGATAGCCTACCTTTCGTGGTAGACTGCATGGTGCTCATGCGCTATCTGGAGATCGAAAGCAGCATCCGGCGCGCAATCTTGGTGCTCAAGATGCGCTCTAGCGCACACGATACAGCCATACACAGCTACACAATAGGCAAAGGCGGCATCAAAATCGGCGCAGCTCTGACGGGTCACAGCGGGCTGCTAAGCGGCCTCGCCAGCCATAGTATCATCTCATCGGTTCGGTAAACATTGGACACAAACACCCTCTATATCGTTGCCACCCCCATAGGCAACCTCGAAGACATTACACTGCGCGCGCTGCGCATCCTACGCGAGGTGGCTCTGATCGCCGCCGAGGACACGCGCGTCACCGGTCGGCTGCTGGCACACTATGAGATCAACACCCGGCTCATCAGCTATCACGAGCACAATAAGCTCACACGCCTGACTCAGGTCCTCCAAGCGCTCGAAACCGGCAGCGTGGCGCTGGTCTCGGATGCCGGCACGCCCGGCATCAACGACCCCGGCTATGAACTGGTGCGCGCGGCAATCGCACAAGGGGCGACGATCACCCCCCTGCCCGGTGCGAGCGCACCCATCGCGGCGCTGGTGGCGAGCGGGCTGCCCACCGACCGCTTTGTCTACCTGGGGTTTGTGCCACGCACCGCGAGCAAACGCCGCGCATTCTGGCAAGATGTGGCAAGCGCACCGTACACACTGATCGCGTTCGAGGCACCACACCGCCTCCAGGCCTGCCTGCACGACGCGCGCGACATCTTGGGCGCGCGCACGATCGCAGTCGCACGCGAGGTCACAAAGCTGCATGAAGAAATCTTCCGAGGGAGCCTCAGCGAGGCCATCGCACACTTCACCGCGCCGCGCGGCGAGATCACCCTGGTGATCGCCGGTGCATCCTCCGACGCCGGCATGTGGACCGAGGCAGAAGTGCGGCAAGCGCTGACACGCGCGCTGGCAGATGGCACGTCGGCTTCTCAAGCAGCACGCGAGATCGCGCTCCGGTGTGGCTGGAAGCGGCGCGCAGTATACCGGCTGGCGATGGAGAAAGATAACCTGTAAAATCACACTGTTACCCTGGGGCTTTGCACTCCCTCGGCTTCGCTCCGTTATCATTTCTCGCATCTGACCGAATTTATGGTAACATTGGCTGGTAACGGCATTGCCCAGTGTAGGATAAAACTATGCGCTGTTTAGTTATCTCAGATATTCACGCGA
>CAZJBO010000375.1:0-3105 GCA_964544075.1 uncultured Anaerolineae bacterium | reverse complement strand
CCGCACCCGGCGCCGGGACCACGCTTGCCCCCATCCAAGCGGCCTCGTATCAAACGCCTATCATCATCGGCAAGCCCGCGCCCCTGATGTTTGAGCTTGCCCTCAAGCGTCTGGGGGTTGCGTCTGCCGCCGCCGCCATGCTCGGCGACCGGTTGGAGACGGACATCCTCGGCGGTGCGCGCGCCGGTATGTACACCCTCATGGTTTGCACCGGCATCGATACGCGCGCCGATGTCCCGGCATCCGGCGTGACGCCTGACCGAATATTTGACGACCTGCCGGCGCTGACCGAGGCGTGGCGCGCCGTGCGTATCCCTTCGTGATACAATCTCTATATCGGCCCGCTGTAGAGAGAGTGGATGAACCATGAAACGTGTCATTTTTATACTCATGATCGCGCTTGTCTTGGTGCCCGGCACCGCGTGGGCGCAAGATGCCACGCCCGAAGCCGCCGAGGACCACTCGCAGATCGTGATGCTCGGCGAGAGCAACAAGGTGATCTTCCCCCACAGCATCTGGATGCAGACAGCCTTCACCTTCACCGACCAGCGCATCGAACGCATCGCCCGCCTGTTTTTTACCTACACGCTTCCGAACGGGCGCATCGTCACGGTGGATGTGGACCCGGCGCTTTATGTCACCGATGCGTCATGGGGGTTCAATGTGGTTTATACCTACACGCCCAACGACCCGGCGGCTCTGCCGGACCCTATGACCACGATACCCTACACGTGGACCCTCACACTTGACGATGGCGCAACCGGCACGGTTGAGGGTGAGTTCTTCTATGCCGATGCGCGCTTTGAATGGGAGCCGGTTTTAGAGGAGTGGATGACGTTGTATACCTATACGGAGAGCGTCAATATTTCTTTCCTCCAGCGCGCTTTGCGTACTTTCAATGAGCAGCTCCGCATCGATAGCCAGAGCACCCCTCTCTTCCGTTTTGTGCTCTATGAACCCGGCGACGATTATTGCGAAGATGCCGAGGCTGCATCTTCGCCGATTGACCCGGCGCTTAACCCACTCGCCGCCACGTTGAGCGCCCTCCCGACCTCTGCCCTACCCACCCCCGCCATCGACTTTGAGGCGACGCGCGGTCCCACCCGTACCCCCACACCTACTCCGCCGCCTGCTACGCCCGACGTGCTGCCCCTCTGCCGGCCTGAAGAGGTCGAGCAGCTCTATCGGGCCGCCGGCATTATCCCGCTCCGCCGGCATACCTACAATATGCTCGAACTGCAAAGCGATATCGCCAGAGAGATGGCAGAGCAAACCTGGCGTGATCTGTGGGGCACGGCCAAAGCCGACATGGTACCGGCTTGGTTCGTTGACGGTCTGGCGCAGCTTTATGAGCCGAGGGCGCACGCCGCCGAGATGATCGCGGCAGAGAGCGCGGTGCGCAGCGGCACAGAGTTCTCGCTTGCGGCTATGAGCACATTGCCCTCCGACGCGGACGAGATGGCAACCCCCACCGGTTTTACGCCGCAGATCGACCCCTGGCACGCGCAGAGCGTCAGTATGGTGCTCTTCCTGGTCGATGAATACGGCCCCGACGCGCACGCGCGTGTCGCCCGCGCTATAGTCGAACAAGACAGCTTCGACCTTGCCATGATCGATCAGACCGGATTTGATGCAGCAGAGAACTATGCGCGTTGGCGCGAGTGGATCAGCCGCCCGGTGGCCGACGAACTGCGCAGTTGGCATCCTTACCTGCCGCCCTCACCCACCCCCACCCTTAGCCGCACTCCGCTCCCCACCTTCACGCCGTCGATCGCCCCCGCCGCCACCGAGACACCTTTCCCAACCCAGTTTGGCGTCCCGGCACAGGGCGCGCCGGTCCCGTTTGACCCGACACCCGTGCCCACTCCCCGCCCCCCCACCAATACGCCGCGCCCGCCCGCCACCAACACGCCCGGACATAACGGCTTCGGCGGCATGAGCGGCAGCACGCTGCTTGCATTGGGGATCGGCTTGGGCTTGGTGCTTGTGGTGCTTATGGTTGTGGGACTTATCATTATGAAGCGAACGAGACGAACTCAATGATCCAAATCTATGACCTGACAAAAGAAGAACTCAACGCCCGGCTCACGGCATGGGGCGTGCCAAAATACCGCGCCGACCAGGTTTGGGGCTGGCTGTATAAGCATAAGGTCGCCGACTTTGACGCGATGGCGAACCTGCCCAAAGCGTTGCGCGCCCGCCTTGCCGCCGAAGCCACGCTTGATCTGCTGAGGCCCAGCGCCGAGCAACACTCTGTCGATGGGGAAACGATCAAATGGTTGTTCGAGCTGCCCGACGGTCAGTTGATCGAGAGCGTGTTGATGCGCTATGCCAAGCGCCGTACCGCTTGTATCAGCACACAGGCCGGCTGTGCGATGGGCTGCGTGTTCTGTGCCACCGGGCAGATGGGCTTTGCGCGACATCTATCGCCCGGCGAGATAGTCGCGCAAGTGGTCACGCTGGCACGCCAGCTCCAGGCGCAAGGCAGTCGGCTGAGCAATGTGGTGCTGATGGGTATGGGCGAGCCGTTGCATAACTATGACGCCACGCTTGCCGCCATCCGCACGATGACCGACGCGGAGGGGCTGAACATTGGACAGCGCCACATCACCGTGAGCACGGTAGGCTTGGTCTCCGGTATTAAACGGCTCGCAGACGAGGGCCTACAAGTGAAGCTGGCGGTATCGCTGCACGCTGCCAACGACGGCGAACGCAGCCGTATCATGCCGGTGAATAAGCGTCATCCGCTGGGCAAGCTGATGCGCGCGTGCAAGTATTACACCGAGAAGACCGGGCGCCGCGTGAGCTTCGAGTGGGCGCTCATTCACCAACAGAACGATACGCCTTTCCATGCCGAGGCGTTGGCGCACTTGCTGCGAGGGATACAATCGCATGTGAATCTCATCCAGCTAAACCCTACAGAGGGTTATGCCGGCGGTCCATCGTCACGCGAGCGGGCAGAGGCATTTGTGGCGGTGCTGGACCGCTATAACATCCCTGCGACGGTGCGGGTGCGGCGTGGCATCGATATACAGGCGGGCTGTGGACAGCTCAAGACGCGGGTGATGGGCGAGAGGGGAACGCCGGGTGGGTAGGTGCGTGGCG
>CAZJBO010000374.1:0-3109 GCA_964544075.1 uncultured Anaerolineae bacterium | reverse complement strand
GACCTGCATTTGCGCGGCTTTGCCGCGCTTAAAATGGAACAAGGGCCTAAAGGGGTCTGGTGACCGAAGGCTCAAAGCTCCAGGTGAACAGATATACAGAGAGCAAACACAGATACGAGTAAACACAGAGGAGAAGAGATATGGCCTTCTTTGACATGTCCCTGGAACAGCTAAAAACCTATACCCCCGACCGCGATGAACCCGCCGACTTCGACGCCTTCTGGCGACAAACTCTCGACGCAGCCCGACAATATCCGCTGGCGGCGCGCTTTGATCCGGTGGACTTCCACCTAAAGACGCTCGAAACCTTCGACGTTACTTTTGCCGGCTATGGCGGACAGCCTATCAAAGGGTGGCTGCTGCTGCCCCGGCGTCCGGAGGGCGGCGCGCAAGAGCCGCTGCCTTGTGTGGTGGAATACATCGGCTATGGCGGCGGGCGGGGCTTCCCGATGGATTGGCTGGCGTGGTCGAGCGCGGGCTTCGCGCACTTGGTCATGGATACACGCGGGCAAGGCAGTATAGGCAGCAACGGCGCGACTCCCGACCTCCCCGATGGCGCGAATCCCTCGGTGCCCGGCTTTATGACACAAGGTGTGCTCGACCCTCAGACTTATTACTATCGCCGCGTCTTCACCGATGCGGTGCGCGCGGTCGAGGCGGCACGCACACATCCGGCGGTCGATGGCACACGCATCGCGGTCACCGGATGCAGCCAGGGCGGGGGTATCACGCTGGCGGTAAGCGGGCTGTTGCCGGACATCGCGGTGGCGATGCCCGATGTGCCCTTCCTCTGCCACTATCGCCGTGCTACCGAGATTGTCGATAGCTTGCCCTATGCCGAGATCGTGCGCTTCTGCAAAACACACCGCGATAAAGTGAGCCGGGTCTTTGAGACGCTTGCTTATTTCGATGGGGTGAACTTCGCGGCGCGGGCGAAGGCGAAGGCGCTCTTCTCGACCGCGCTTATGGATATGGTTTGCCCACCCTCGACGGTGTTCGCAGCGTATAACCACTATGCCGGGGCCGAGAAGCAGATCAAGGTCTATGCGTACAACGGTCACGAAGGCGGCGGCTCGTTCCAAACCGCCGAGAAGATAGCGTTCCTTGCCGGTTTGTGGCAGTGAGCGTGACAATAACGCGGGGTGGTTAGATACTGCCGCATCGCTTGACGGCGCCCCCACTGTACCCGCGTGCCTACAATGCCCGAAGATGGAGGAGAACAAATGTCAGAACATATGCCGCAAGGCCCAGACCCGCTGGGCATCCGCGCCGACGCTCGTTATGTCGCCGCGCAGAGCGACCACGTCTCGATAGACCGGGCTGCGCTTGCCGACTTCTGCTGCGCGATGGCGGCGGATGGCCGCTTACAGATGCCGAGCTGGGAGTTGGAATATCACTTCGTCGGCGCCGATGAACTCACGGTTGCCTACATCTTCGTCTTGGATACGATCAACTTTTGCTTCTGGGGAGACCCCCGATGGCATCGGGAGTATGAAGGCCACGATCTGCGGGGATATTGGGCGCTCGCGGCGGCGCTGACCCAAGAGGCGCGCACCAATCCCGGCTTCTTTGAAGCCGACGCGCTCGCCACGCTCGACACCGACGCGCTGGCCGCTGTGCTGGCCGGCCAGCCGCCGATCCCTCTTCTAGACGCACGCGCCGACAACCTACGCGCGCTTGGCGCATGGATCGCTGCGCGTTTCCACGGGCGGTTCTCGAACCTGCTTGAGGCGGTAGACTTCGATGCGATCACCTTAGCACGCACGCTGGTCGATAATCTCGCCTCTTTCCGCGACGAAGCCATGTATAAGGGGCGGAAGGTACGCTTCTATAAGCGCGCCCAGATTCTCCCCGCCGATTTGTACGGTGCGCTCCAGGGCAAGGCATGGGGCAAAATCCGCCGCGTGCCGGAGCTGACCATGTTTGCAGACTACCGCGTGCCGCAGCTCCTCCGACACCACGGCATTCTGCGCTATTCCGACGCCCTGGCCGCGCGGGTAGACAACCACGTCGAGATTGAGGCCGGGACGGACGAGGAGGTCGAGCTTCGGGCCAACACCATTTGGGCGGTCGAGTTGATGCGCGCTGCGCTGAGCAGTATGCAGATTGAGGTAGCCAGCTACCAAGTTGATTGGCTGCTCTGGGCCAGCGGTGAGCAGAGGCAAGCACAGCTCAAACCCCACCACCGAACGCGGACGATTTATTATTAGGGCTTAGGCGGGTCAAACCCCAGGCCCTGCTTGCGCATCGAGACAAAGCGCTGGTGTCCGATCACCAAGTGGTCTATCACCACGATGTCGAGCAGCGCACCCGCCGCCACCAACCGCTGCGTGACCTCTACATCTAACGCGGAGGGCGTGGGGTCGCCGGAGGGGTGGTTATGCACGATGATGACCGATGCGGCGCTTTGCGTGATCGCGGCGCGGAAGACCTCTGCCGCACGCACTATCGATGCGTTGAGGCTGCCCACATACACGGTCGGGATGGCTTGTACGCGGTTTTGGGTATCGAGCAGGATCACGCGCAGTTGTTCTTGCCGCAGCAAGCCCATCTCGGCCATGACCAGGCTGGCGGCATCCTCCGGCGCGCCGACCTGGGGGCGTGCTTCGGGCATCGTCGCCACCAGCCGCCGCCCCAGCTCGAAGGCTGCCTTTAGCTCGGCAGCTTTGGCTTGCCCGATCCCGTGTGCCGACATAAGCTCGGCGAGGTCGGCGCGTGCCATCCCTGCCAACCCCCCAAAACGCGCCAAGAGACGCTCGGCCATGTGCACCACATTCTCGCCACCGGTCCCGGTACGGAGGATGATCGCCATCAACTCGGCGCTGCTGAGCGCGCTCGGCCCTAGTCGGGCCATGCGTTCGCGCGGGCGCTCGCTGGCGGGCATCTCTTTTATGGTGAGCCGGTAGCTTGGGCCGGTGCGGTTTGAGTCTTGCATGAGGATATTATTGTGCGCCGGCGGGGGGAAGTCAAACGTGCGGAGGCACATGCAACGGTTAGGGGCGGCCCGCCGGGGCCGCCCCTAAGCATCGACTCAGATATTGCGTCAGGCTTGGCGCGCCGTGACCTTAGGGCATAGGCACCTCGATGTATGCGTGCGGCGCTTGCTGCA
>CAZJBO010000373.1:0-3125 GCA_964544075.1 uncultured Anaerolineae bacterium | reverse complement strand
CATCATACTTCGAGGTACCGGCGCCATAGCAGGCGAAGAAGAAGGCTATCGCGCCGGGCACGCGCGCGGCGTCCGGCACATCGTCGGCAGAGAAGTAGAACGCGCGTGGCAGCGCTTTTTTCCATTTGTCGGGGCCGGGCCAGTCCTGGCAGATCAGCGCGCCCTGCCGTGACAGCTGGTGCGCGGCGGCGGCGGGCAAACACACGCCGTGGCCGGCGGTGAAGAGGAGCGCGGGGGATTGGTCGCCGCCCAGCAGCTTCGCGAGCTGTGCCTTCCGCGCCGCATCGCCCCCCACGAGCGCGCGTGTCTTCCAGCCGGGCCGACCGGAGAGTCTATCCTCTAGCGGTTTAACCAAGTACGCGGCGCTCAGTTCGGTCGGGCGGTCATTGGGCGTGCATGTGCCGAAGAAGACCGCTTCGCGCGGCAAGGTCGTATGGCCCTGCTCTACCGCCACCACGCTTTGCGCATAGCGCACATATTCTTCGCGCGTCTCAAAGTGGATGCGCCCCACCGCATATTGCACATCAAGCTGGTTTTGGAAGTCATACGGGATGGTCTCCGGGTCGGCGACAATGAGCAGGTAGTAGGGCACCTTGTCCGGGTCAACCGCGCCGGGTCCGGCGCCGAAGCGCCGCAGAAAGGCGTCTTTAGATTCGCCTGCCCCATAGCCGGTCCGACCGATGTACTCATGATAGCGCACTCCGGCCTGACATCTGCGCAAGGCCAACAGTGGGCGCAACGCCTCTTTGATGTCGGCAGCCGAAAGGCCGTCGGCGGGGTCGTCTTCGGGGAAGATCACCCCCCACCCAGCCGATGCGAGACAATCGGGTTCGACGCCCTCCCTAACGCCGAGATGTTCGAGTGTATCCAGCTCGGCGATGATCTCTGCAAGCTCTTGTTGTTCGGCTGTGCTCAGCGCATCGGGGCACGCCTTGAGTTCTCCGGCGCGCGCCCTGAGTTCGCGCAAGCGCCGCTGTCTGTTGCGCGCTTCGAGTTCCTCTTGCGTGGCGGGGTCGAGCGGCTCCGAACCGGCGATGATCTCGGCCAGACTCTGCAAGTCCATCGGCTCGAATGCATAGCTGCCGTCTGTGCCGTTGATGCCGTTGAAGTAAAGCGTTTCTTTGCCCATGATGCATCCTTATGGTCACCGCGCATGTATTGTATCTACTCACCTGGAGCTTTGAGCCTTAGGCATTCCCTTCGATCAACAGACCCCACAAGAGACTTTAGGTCCCTGTTCCCTTTCTATGCGCGGCAAAGCCGCGCAAATGCAGGTCCAGGACTGCTAAGTCCTGGTGGGGGTGTGGGGGCAAAGCCCCCACAGAGAGCATGTATCACAGTACGGCGATCTGAACAGATTAAGTTTAAGGCAAAGCGCGCAAAAAAAACACCTCTTACCCACCTTCCGGGTCAGGCAATTTCTCCCTCAACCCCAACGCCGGAAGCGTCGCGCAGCATACCGGGCGAAGCCAAAGGGAGTGCGAAGCCCCAGGCAAACTAGATGCCGGTTATGACGTAGGGTTGGCGCAAGTGCTATAATCCGCCCGATATATCGTTTACGAGAAGGGGTTATCTTGTTTACACCCATTGTTCCATCCGAGACTGCTTGGGCGGCCTTCGTCGCCGCGCACCCCGACGCGAACATCTTACAGACCGCGCCCTGGGGCAGGCTTAAACAAAAGTATGGCTGGACGGCTTCACGCCTGGCGCTCGCCGATGCTGAGGGCGCGTTGGTCGCCGGGGCGCAAGTGCTCTACCGGCGGTTGCCACTGCGCCTGGGCAGCATCGCATACGTGCCGCGCGGACCACTGCTCGACTGGAGCCACGCCGCGCTTGTGCACCCAATGCGCGCGGCACTCGACGCCGATGCACGCCGTCACCGTGCGATCTTGCTGAAGGTCGAGCCGCCGCTTGAAGATAGCCCGGAAGCTGCTGCGCGCCTCTCTCGGCTGGGATTTGCGCCCAGCCCGCAGACGGTGCAGCCGCCCCGCACTATTGTGCTCGATATTGGCCGCGACGAGGCTGCGATCTTGGCCGGCATGAAGCAGAAGACGCGCTACAACATCCGATTGAGCGCGCGTAAGGGCGTGAAGGTGCGTGAGGCCGGCCCCGATGCGCTCGCGGCCTTTGCCGCGATGATGGAGACCACCGGGGCGCGCAATACCTTCGGCGTACACACTGCTGCTTACTATGCGGCGGCTTATGCGCTCTTTGTGCCCGACCATGCCGCGCTGCTCATGGCTTCGTGTGAGGGTGAGGACCTCGCCGGGGCGATGGTCTTTGCGCTGGGGCGGACCGCTTGGTATTTCTACGGCGCATCATCGAATGCACGGCGCAACCTCATGCCCAGCTATGCGGTGCAGTGGGCTGCGATACAGTGGGCACGGGCACGTGGCTGTACGCGGTATGATCTGTGGGGCGTGCCCGACGCCGACGCCGACACGCTCGAAGCGCACTTCAAGACGCGCCGCGATGGGCTGTGGGGCGTCTATCGCTTCAAGCGCGGCTTTGGCGGACGGCTGCTGCGTATGGCCGGCGCGTGGGACCGGGTATACAATCCCTTGCTCTATGCCGTGTACCGTCGCCTGACGTCACGGGCCGCTTCCAACGGCTAGCGGGAACCCAAGAGAAAGACGCCGTGACCTTTGTGCGCTCTGTGGTAAAGCCCTTATCGTCCCCAACATGGGCGCACCCCTTTGGTGAATTTGCATTGAAAATTCTGAGGGCAGCGAGTAAAATGATTATGGCGCGGTGTACCCTGGCCTCGCCTTAAGGAGGATTAAGTGTCAAGCAGTACATATAAAATTGTCGTGACCGGTCCCTTTAACTCCGGCAAAACCCAGTTTATCAAGACGATCTCAGATATCCCTGTGGTCAGCACTGAGCGCAAGGTGACAACAGAAGACCGGGGTATTAAAGCCGAAACCACGGTAGCGATGGACTATGGCCGCATCAAGCTGGGCGATAAAACCCTCCACCTCGACGGCACCCCCGGTCAGGTGCGCTTCAAGTTCATGTGGGAGATTCTTGCAACAGAGATGGACGGCTTTATCATCTTAGTCGATAGCGCCGACCCCGGCTCCTTCCCTGAAGTGAGCAAATTGGCCGAGACCTTCCAGGAATAC
>CAZJBO010000372.1:0-3156 GCA_964544075.1 uncultured Anaerolineae bacterium | reverse complement strand
CACCACCAACCTAAGCGATCTGATGCTCAAAGACGCGGTCGTAGAGGCAGTAAAGCGCGGCGAGTTTCACCTATGGGCGGTCGAGACCATCGATCAGGGCATCGAGGTGTTGACCGGGATGCCGGCGGGGGTGTTGCAAGACGATAATCTCTATCCGGAGGGCACGGTCAACCGCGCTGTGGTAGACCGCCTGAAGGAGATGGATGAGAAAGACGGCAAAAAAGATGTCGATGAAGATACCAACGCGGGTGATTGTGGCGAGGGTGAAGATGCCGAAGGGATAGGGGGCGAAGCCGAACCCTCTGAGCCGGAGGGCGAGGCGGAAGAGAGCCTACCCTCTGAGGAAGACCTCCGCCGGGCGAAGGTCAAAGCGCAGAAGCGGCAGAAGCAGAGGGAAATATCCCGGCGCAAACGGCGGAAGAAGAAGGCTAAGCAAGACAAGAAGGCATCCCGAAGGACGCGCCGCGAATGACCTAAGGCCCACTTTGGCCCCGATGTTAACACCATACGATTCTATCAAATATTGCGTGTAAATGACCTCACCCCCCGCCCCCACGCTCCTGCACACACGGGACGCGAGGCCGTGTGTGTGGGAAAAATCGCCTGACAAGTTGTGCTTGCCCCCCTAATGTTGTTACAATATGGACAAAGTGGAGCAATTTAATATGCAAGCACCTCGCACACTCATTGTCTTAAGCCTTACCAGCCTCGTGCTTATCATCGTTGCGCTGGCTATGGTGTTCTTCTATGCGCCGATGGAGCCTACTATGGGCCACGTCCAGCGCGTCTTCTACTTCCACCTGGGCGCCTTCATGGGCGCAAGTGTGGCCTTCCTCGTGACCGTGATCGCCGGGGTGGTGTATCTGCGTACCCGCAACACATTCTGGGATGTCATCGGGTTCGCGTCTGTCGAGATCGGCTTGGTCTTTAGCGCAATCACCATCCTATCGGGGCCGATATGGGCGTCCTTTGCCTGGGGCGCGCCCTGGGCGTGGGACCCGCGCCTGACTACGGTCACCATCATGTGGTTGATCTATGCCGCCATGCTCATGCTGCGCAACGGCATCGAAGACCCCGACCGTCGCGCACGCTTCAGCGCGGTATACGGCATCGTGGCATTCCTCAGCGTCATCGGCACCTTTGTCTTCCCACGTCTATATGCCTCTGTCATCAACCCCCACCCAACCGTGGTCGGCCCCGGTGCCGAAAGCACACGCAGCGACAGCACCTTCGCCATGACCGCCAAGATGACCCAGACGCTCATGTTCAGCGGGTTTAGCTTTGTGGTGCTCTACGTCGCATTGTTGTGGCACCGGGTCCGCCTCCAAAAGCTATCCGACCACATCGACGCTTTGAAAATGCAAATCCTTTCTCACTAAGGGGCCGCCGATGCACAAAATATTTATCATAACCACCCTGCTGCTCCTATGGGCAGCGCCGCTCTACGCACAAGAGGATACCCTCACCGCAGACGCAGGGCCGAACGTCCACATAATCGCCGGCGAGGAGATCGCCTTGCGCGCAGACATCACCGGCGGCGAGGAAGTCGCCTGCACCTGGACCATCACAACGCCGGTGCCGCGCTTCAACCTCAAGGATGCCGGGCGCGTGCTGAGCGAGGCGTGCGACTACACCATACCCGGCAGCTTCACAGCAGAACGCACCGGCCCCATCTGGACGGTAGAGCTGCGCGCCGAAAGCGCCGATGGACAGGTCGCGGTTGATACCGTGCGCATCCGCGTCTCGCCCGACACGATGAACAACCTCATCTTGGGCTACGCAGTGATCTTCGGCATCGGCCTAGCCTTCATCGGCAGCATGACGTGGCGTATGCACAAACTGCGCAGACAGGCTGCGGTCCTGGCGGAAATGGCGAACGAAGCCGGGGAATAGCGCGCCATCCGGTACCGGAGGCCGCCTCGGTTCGCTATAATCCCCCACAACAGCACACAAGAAAGGCAGGTTATGCATATGAATCGTGACGAAGCATGGGCCATTGTTTGCGAATACGTCAAAGGCGCGGGGCTGCGCAAACATATGTTGGCGGTCGAGGCCGGGATGCGCGCCTATGCACGCAAATACGGCGAGGACGAAGAAGCCTGGGGCGTCATCGGCCTGCTGCACGACTTTGACTGGGAGATACACCCATCCCTAGAGCAACACCCGATGGCAGGCATCCCGATTCTGCGCGCGCGCGGGGTCGATGAGGAAGACCTCCGCACCATCCTCAGCCACGCCAACCAGAGCGGCACCCCGCGCGAGACACTGCGAGATAAGGCGCTCTATGCCGTAGACGAACTCACCGGTTTGATTAGCGCTACAGCCCTGGTCCGGCCCAGCAAAGACATCCGCGATGTAAAGATAAAATCGGTCAAGAAGAAGTGGAAGGACCGTTCGTTTGCCGCCGCCGTGAGCCGCGAAGAGATCGCGGAAGGCGCGGAAGCGCTGGGGGTTGATCTGTGGGGCGAACACGTCGGCGTGGTGTTGACGGCAATGCAAGGCATCGCCACAGAACTCGGCCTTGATGGATCGCTGGCGAAAAGTTGATCTATGACCAAGTGATACGTACTGTGAAAATACAAGCCTATACCGACGCAAGCCTCTTCGAGGTGCTCAAACCCGAATGGAATACCCTGCTTCAAAACAGCCGGGCAGACCACGTCTTCCTCACCTGGGAGTGGCAGCATACGTGGTGGCAGAGCTATCGTCCGGGCGCGCTGCACGTGATCGCGCTGCGCGATGCCGACGCGACCCTGATCGGCTTGGCCTCGTGCTTCATCGAACAGACGCCCAAGCGCGGGCGGGTGCTGCGGCTGGTCGGCTGTGTAGAAGTGACCGACTACCTCGAAGTCATCGCCATGCATGGTCACGAGGCAGAGGTCATGGCAGCGCTGGCGGATTACCTCACCGGGGAGGCCGCCGCCGGCTGGGACCGCATCGACTTCTGCAACATCCGCGAACAATCACCCACCCTGGCGATGCTGCCGGGTCTGCTGGAGGCACGCGGTCTGCAACCAGAGGTCAAGTTCGAGGACGTGTGCCCGGTGATCGTGCTGCCCAACAGCTGGGATGCGTACCTCCAACAGCTCGACGGCAAGCAGCGCCGCGAACTGCGCCGCAAGATGCGCCGCGCTGCCGGGCACAGCCTCACATGGC
>CAZJBO010000371.1:0-3156 GCA_964544075.1 uncultured Anaerolineae bacterium | reverse complement strand
AATTATACGCCTGTTCGATCGCGGCGCGCGGCTTGATGTAGCGCGCGGGGTCGTCTAGCACCGCTGTGATGGCGCGGCCAAACGCTACCGGGTCGCCCTTTGGCGCGTGCCGCCCCATGCCGGTGACGCGCACCGCCTCACGCGCGCCGGGGATGTCCATACCCACAACCGGCGTGCCGCAGAGCATCGCCTCGACCTGTACCAGCGCCAAGCATTCGGTATCGCTGGGGAGGGCGAGCACGTCGCAAGCGGCATAGAAGTCGGCCATGAACTGCATATCGCTGTGCAGGTCGAGGAAGATCAGCTTATCACGGTAGCGCTGTGTGAGCGCATAGTGCGCCTCCCAGGTGTGCTCGTAGGGGATATTGTATTCCCCGGCGAAGACTACACGCGCGTTAGGGTAGGTTTGGCAGACCGTATCGAGCGCGCGGATCAGCACATCCGGGCGCTTCTCCTCGACGAAGCGCCCTCCATACCCTATGATCGGTCCCCCGTCGGGGTTCCAGAGGGCGCGCAGCCGTGCGACGTTATCGGGCTTGGGCAGAGGCATTGTGACCGGGGGATAGACCACCGAGACTTTATCGCGGAAGGGTTTGAGGTAATACGAATGGTCGGCATAATCGTGGCTGTAGGCGATGATGCGCGCCGCGCGCCGCGCCATGAACTTGTACATCTGGAACATGGCGCGGCAGATGAAGCGGTTGAGCAAGCCGACGGGCAAGATCAAGTCGCCGTGGTGTGTTGCCACCACAGGGCGCTTGGCTCTTTCCGCCAGGATGGATACCATCGCGGTCTCCAGCATCGGCGTGTGGATGCTCACGACGTCGTGCATACGCGCCAGTGCGTAGAATGACCAGGGATAGGCCGGCATCACCATGCCCCGGCTGATCTTGATCGGGGCAAGCAGGCGGATCACGCGCACGCCCGCGATCTCGTCGCGGGGTAGGGTGTTGCTATAACGTGCCGTCAGCACGGTGACCTCGTGGCCGCGCCGCACAAGTTCTTCGGCGACGCGCTGCACATGGATGGTCAGGCCGGTGCGGTGCGGCACATAGTAGAGCAGAGAGATCAATATCTTGAGAGGTTCCTTTTGCATATCGTCTCCCGATGAGAAGGGGTGTTTAGTCTATCGGCGGCGTGTCGCTGATGTCTCGTGCGCCGCGCGTCACCTGACCCAGCGAGATGCCCTCTTGCACCAGGCCGACCGCGCCCATCACAGCATAGGTGCAGACGTTGACCACATGCAACACCAGCGCGAAGCTAAATGCAGTTGCGCGCAGCGCTTCCTCTGCCGCGAGCGCTGCCGGGTCTTGCGCCAGGGGAGGGATGACGAGCGTGCCGGGCAGTGCGCTTAACTCTACCCCATAGACCGCGAGCAGTGCGATGATTACCGCGCCCTCGAACGGCCCGACGCTGGCAAGGGTCGCCGGCACTGCGATAGCCAGCGATGCCAAAGCGACAAATAATACCACTGCATCCAGGCGTGGGTGGTCGAACATGCTAAACATCAACAGGTATCCGGCAAAGATGCTGAGCGCCCACGCTATCGCAGTCCACAATACCACGTTCAGGAGGCTGCGCCAAGCCGCCAAAGGCTGCAAACCGTCGAGCACTCGGTCTAGGATGCCCTCCGGCCCGAAGCGTTCGAGCGGTGGGAAGATGCGCAAAACCGGCCTGAGCAGGGCATGTGCCCATCCGGGACGACGCGCGAAGATCAGCAGAGCGGCAAAGATAATCAGCGCTGCCCCCCCCATGAGCACACCCATCCCGCCCACGACCGGCGGGGTGTCGGGCAGGGCGAGCAGCACTCCCCCCAGCAGCACCAGCACGGTCAACATATCTATAATGCGCTCGGCGAGGATGGTCGAGAGTGAGGTAAAGACCGGGATGGGCGGCGTGATGCGGGCGGCCAAGAACGCGCGCGCCACCTCGCCGAGGCGGGCCGGTAGGATGTTGTTTAGTATATAGCTGATGTTGAGGATGCTAAAGCTGCGCTCCAGTGGGATGTGCCCGCCCAGCAGTGCGCGCCACCGTACCGCGCGGGCCAGCAGCCCGGCGATGCTCCCGGCGGCGGTGGGCAGCACCCAGATATAGTTCGCACTTCCGAGCACGCGCGCCACGTCGCCGAGGCGGATGTCGCGGAGTGCAAGGTAGAGGGCGGCAGCGCTGACGCCCAAGCTCAGCAGCAACCCTTGCCATTTTTTCATATATTATGTATCGGTGCGCCCGAAGGCTCACACCGGCTCCGTTAATCCAATAGGTAGCGCGCGACCAGGTGGGCGGTGTGTTCGAGGCTTTCCTTGTGTGTGCGCTCATAGGCGTGCGATGCATCCACGCCGGGACCGACCAAGCCAACGCGCGCTTGTCCACCGGCCCGCCAGTATGCCGAGCCATCGGAGCCGTAATATGGGTAAATGTCCAGCTTCGCGGGGATGTCGAAGGCTTCGGCCAGGCGGCGCAGCTTGTTGTTCATCTCGAAGTGGTATGGGCCGCTCGAATCCTTTATGCAGATGCTCGCCGAGTATTCGTCGGTGGCCTGCCCTTCGCCCATCGCGCCCATATCGACCGCGAGCAGCTCTACCAGGTCGGATGGCAAGCCCGACGATCCGCCGTGCCCGACCTCCTCGTAGTTGGTGATGAGGAACGTGGTATCTTGCGCCGGTTTTAGCTCCGCGTCGCGCAGTGCCCGCATCGCGCCATAGATGACCGCAACCCCGGCTTTGTCGTCGAGGTGGCGCGACCGGATAAAGCCGCTCTCGGTGACTTCGACGCGCGGGTCGAGGAAGATGAAGTCGCCGACCGCGATGCCAAGCGCGCGGGTCTCGTCGGCGTCGCAGACCTTTGCGTCGAGCCGCACTTCCATAAGCGCGGCGTTGCGCTCGGCCTTGCCGATCTCGCGGTTGACGTGGACGCTGGGGTTGGAGGGCAGCACGGTGCCGCGATAGCGTTTATCGTCGTGGGTGCGCACGGTCACGCCCTCGAACTCGACCGCCTGCCACATATAGCCGCCCAGCATGGTTGTCTTCAGCCGTCCGCTGCTCTTGATCTCCTTGACCATCAAGCCGAGCGTATCGACGTGTGCCGTCAGACCGCGTGGTGCGGTGGCGGCTTCGCCTTGCCATGTGGCGAGCAGCGCGCCCTTGACGGTAGTGTTGA
>CAZJBO010000370.1:0-3164 GCA_964544075.1 uncultured Anaerolineae bacterium | reverse complement strand
CAGCAAGAAGGCCCGCAGCACGCCGGCTGCCGCGCGTCCGTGATGCTTGCGAAAGTATCTTACCTTGCTCGTGTTGAAATAGATATGCCGCCGTGCCGCCACCTGGTCGGTCGATCTGCCGCCGTGATGTGTGATCTGTGCGCTGCCGAGATAGACTACACGCCAACCGGCATCTTTGATGCGTCGGCACCAGTCCAGCTCCTCCGAATACATAATGTAGCCCTCATCCAACCCCCCGACCCGGTCATACACGGCGCGCCGGACCAGCAGCGCCGACCCCTGCACCCAGTCTACATCAAGGGTAGCATCGTCTGCCGGGCCGTTGACATAGTAGCGCTCCATGAGGCCGCGCGGCGCGTAAGCCCGCAGCCATGTGCTCTCGAAGAAGGCGGTACACAGCGTAGGGAAGCGGCGTCGGGAGGGCTGGGTGCTGCCGTCGCTGTTGAGGGTGTGCGGACCCACCACGCCTACGTCAGGGTGGGCGTCCATATACCCTACCATCCGCGCCAGCGCGTCGCCGATGACCTCTGTATCGGGGTTGAGCAGCATCAGGTAGCGGCCCGTGCCGACCGGCAAGCCGATATTGTTACCGGCAGTAAACCCGGCGTTGTAATCTAGCGCAATGAGGTGCACCCAGGGGAAGCGCGTACGGACCATCGCGGCGCTATCGTCCGACGAGGCCGAATCGACCACGATGACTTCCACGCTTAGTGTATCAAGGCCGCGCGCGATGCTTTCAAGGCAGGCAGCCAGCAGCTCGCGCACGTTCCAGCTTACGATGACGATAGAAAGATCAACCATGCCATGAATTTACTACACTTATAAAATTACGTCACACTTTGTTTACATCTCTGGGCGAAGATAAGGCCAACGAAAGACCATACTCAAGTATAAGGAGATGTAAACGATGAAACGCAAAATGAAGTGGATTAATCTATTGACCGTGGTCGCGTTGTTGGCAGTAAGCATGGCAAGCCTCGGCGTGGTGGGCGCGCAAGATGACACTCCGCCGGGACAGCCGGGACAAGGTCGGCAAGGTCGGCAGGAACCGCCACAAGACCCGACACGCCACCTGATCGGCCTCATCGTCGGGGTGACCACGCTCAACCCGCAAGAAGTGTTGGAAGAGATCGCCAACGGCGCGACGCCTGCTTCGCTCCTCGAAGCGCAAGGCATTGATGTAGAAGCCGTCATAGTCTGGCTTGTCTCAGGGCAAGCGGTACATCTCAACCGGGCGGTGGCGCTTGGCTCTCTCACCCGCGCCGATGCCGATGCTAAGTTGGCCGAGATTGAGGAGACCATCCGAGGGCTTATGAGCGGCGCGCTCCCCCTCCAGCCGAGAAACTTGCGCCAGACCTTCGCGCTCGACATGGCAAACACCGTCGCCGAAACGCTCGACATCACCCCACAAGCACTCGCCGCACAGGTCGCCGGCGGGAAGACGCTGACCGAAATCATCGAGGCGTCCGGGGCCGACCCTGAGGCAGTTGCCGCCGCGATCGTGGCGGCGGAGAGCGAGAAGATCGCACAAGCGGTCGCCGACGGCAAGCTCGAACAAGCGCGTGCCGACGAAATGTTGGAAGGGTTGCCCGACCTGGTCCAGATGGCGATGGAGGGCAGGGCACGCTTTGGTGACCGGCCCGGTATGCCCGGCGGCGCCAATCGCCCCGGCGTTGACCTGATGCGCGACGTGATGGATGCAGTATCCGAAGCAACCGGCCTCACGCCACGCGAGCTGCTGCAACAGGCGCGTAACGAGGGTAAATCGTTGGCCGAAATTCTGGAAGCATCCGGTGCGGATGTGGAGGCCATCACCGCGATAGTGACCACCAATGCCGGCGAGAAGATCGCACAGGCGGTCGCCGATGCCAAGCTCACGCAAGAGCAAGCCGACGAGCTGTTGGAAACCCTGGATCAGTTCATCGACCGGATGATGAACCGGGTGCCGGGCAAGCGTCCCGGACGCGGCGGTGCAGGCCGGGGCAACGGCAACTAAGCGCACAATAGAGAATACGTCCAAGTGCGGTCGGCGCCCCGGAGACACAGAGTCTCCGGGGTGCTGCTTGCTACCAGCCGAACAGTTCGCCCGCATTCGCCGTGGTCTGCGCGGCGATCACCTCCGGCGAAACACTGCGCACCGCTGCGAGCCGCTCGGCGGTGTAATATACATAAGCCGGTTCGTTGCGCTTGCCACGATAGGGCTGTGGGGTCAGATATGGCCCGTCGGTCTCCACCACGATACGTTCGGCGGGCGCTTGCCCGGCGACTGCGCGCAATCGGTCGGCCTTCTTGTACGTGATCGGACCGGTGAAGCCGAGATAAAAGCCCATCTCCAGCGCCTCTGCTGCCACGTCCCAGCCTGTGCCGAAGGAGTGCAGTACGCCGGGCGGGTCGGGCAGCAGGTCTACCCAACGCGCCAACACGCGCAGCATATCGTCATCAGATGCGCGGTTGTGGATGATGACGGGCAGCTTTAGCTCTACCGCCAACGCGAGCTGTGCTTCGAAGGCGCGGTGTTGTTCTTTGTGCGGGGTATAGTCTCGGTAGTAGTCCAAGCCAATCTCGCCAATAGCGACGACCTTCGCCGCGCTCCCACCGCGTGCCATCGCGCCTATGGCGTCGATATCGGCTTTGGTGAAGCCCGCGCAAGCGTTGGGGTGGATGCCCACAGCGGCGTAGATGCATGTATGTTCGGCGGCCAACCGGAGCACATCACGGCTGCTTTGCCGGTCTATGCCGGGGCAGACGATGCGCCATACCCCGGCGCGCACCGCACGATCAAGCACCTCGGCGAGGTCACCGGCATAACGCCGGGCGTCGAGGTGACAGTGAGTATCGACAAGTCTCATTGGTACAGCTTAGTGCGTCTTCTTGCCATCACGGAGCATCTTGATGTCGGCGTCAACCATGATCTGGATAAGTTCATTAAAGGTCACGTCCGGTTCCCAACCCAACATGGCGTGGGCTTTGGTGGGGTTGCCTACCAATAGATCAACATCTGCCGGGCGCATGAAGCGTTCATCTTGCTTCACGTAATCATGCCAATCTAAATCCACATAGCTAAAGGCGGCCTCGCACAGCTCCTCGATAGAATGCGTCTCGCCGGTCGATACCACATAATCGCCGGGTTCGTCTTGCTGAAGCATCAACCACATAGCATGTAC
>CAZJBO010000369.1:0-3172 GCA_964544075.1 uncultured Anaerolineae bacterium | reverse complement strand
CCACCACAGTCTCCATTGAAGAACTGAAGAAGATACCGGTCCCGCTGGATAGCAGTATTGCCGGTCGGATCATACGCGAAGATCACCCCCTTGTCATTAACGACATCAGCAACGCCCCAAGCCACTATGGGACGGTGGGCAAGACGGTCAACTTCGAGGTGGACTCGCTGTTGGGTGTGCCGATGCGCTTTCAAGACCGCGTGATCGGCGTAGTCGAAACGCTTAACAAAATCGGCGGCAACTGGACCCTCGAAGACCGCAACCATCTGCTGATCTTGGCGTCACAAGCGGCGGTGGCAGTCGAGAACGCGCAGTTGGTCGAAGAACTACAGAAAGCCTACGACGACTTGCGCCAGCTCGATAAGCTAAAGAACGATTTTATCGCCATCGCATCGCATGAGCTGCGCACTCCGCTCGGCGTAGTGTTGGGCTATGCGAGCTTCTTGAAAGAAGATGCGCGCGGCGAGATCAGCGAGCACGCCGACGCCGTGTTGAACAGTGCGCTGCATCTGCGCACCCTGATTGAGGATATGACCAACCTCCGCAACTTACAGGTGGGCCGGCGCGAACTGCAAATATCGCAAGTGGTGGTAAACGATATGTTGGAGACGGTCTACCTCGACATGGCATCGCTTGCCCTGGTCAAAGAGCACCAGATGGAACTGCATCTGCCCGAAACGCAAATCATCATAGAGGCAGACGAAACCCGCCTGGGCATCGCGCTGACCAGCGTCGTGAACAACGCGGTCAAGTTCACACCCGACGGCGGCAAGATCGACATCTGGGTCGAGGAACGCGGTAATGAAGTCTGGGTGTGTGTAAAAGATAACGGTCTGGGGATACCCCAAGACCAGATCGAGCGCATCTTCCATCAGTTCTATCAAGTCGAAGACCACATGACACGGCGGCATGGTGGTATGGGGCTGGGGCTTTCTATCGCTAAGGCAGTCATCGAGGCGCACGGCGGACGCATCTGGGCCGAAAGCGCCGGACTCGGCACCGGCAGCACCTTCACCGTCGCCGTGCCTTATACCCTGCCTGCCGTCACGCCGAAAGGGGGCGCTTTCTAAATGCAACTCAGTGACCTCAACTGGATGGACGTCGAGAGCTATCTAGAGCAAGATGACCGCGTGATTCTGATCGTCGGGAGCATCGAGCAGCACGGCTACCTCAGCCTGGCAAGCGATGTACGCATCCCGGAAGCGCTGGCCGCCGCTGCTGCCGCGCGCGAGCAAGTATTGGTCGCGCCACCGCTGAACTTCGGCATCTCGCCACACTTTATGGAATTCCCCGGCACCTTTAGCCTGAGCACCGAGACCTTCCACCAAGTCCTTTATGAGCTGGTGCTTAGCCTAATACAACATGGCTTCATGAGCATCCTCATCATAAACGGACACGGCGGCAACACCTATCCTCCACAGCTCGAAGCCCTAGAGAGAGAGGTCGAAGACCTATTCATCGCCTGGTATGAATGGTTCCGCACACCTTCCGCCGCCCAATTCGCCGCCGCCGAAGGCCTCGAACTCGCGCACGCCAACTGGTCCGAGGCGTTTCGCTTCACCACAGTAAGCGACCTCCCCGGTGGCACGAAAGACCCTGTCAACCTGGACAATATAGGCACAGGCCTAAGCTATCGTGACGTCTTGGGCGACGGCTCATATGGCGGCCCATACCGGGTCGAGGACGAGATCATGCAGCGCTTCTTTAACCTCTTGGTCGATGAAGTGGTCAAGATTCTCCAAGAAATGCTGGTATAGCCCCATATGCACGAGACCGATTACATCGCATGGCTGCGCGCACGAACCGGACCGCAGCCCCTTTTGTTGGTCTACACCACAGCGGTGATCTTTAACCCGCATGGCGAAGTGCTCATCCAGCACCGCACCGACTTCGATTGGTGGAGCTTGCCCGGCGGGATGCTGGAGCGTGGCGAAGACCTGCCGTCCTGTCTCCGCCGCGAGGTCTTTGAAGAGACCGGGCTGCACGTCGCGCCGGGCCGGCTGGAAGGCATCTTTAGCCACCCCGACTATACCCTGACATACCCACACGGCGACGTGGTGCAGCCCTGGGCAGTGTGCTTCACCTGCCACATCACCGGCGGGACGCTGCGCATCGATGGGCAAGAGACCCGCGCATTGCGCTTCTACCCGCCGGGCGAAGCGCTCGCCCACATGCCCCCACAGCACCGCGCCATGCTCCGCCATGCCCTCGATTGCAACCCCACCCCCATGTTAGAGCCAGCCGTTTATGCTCCGGCGGATCGTCCCGACTATCTCTCGATGCTGCGCCACCGCGTCGGGACGGCTTGTATAATCATGCCGGGCGCGGCTGCCGTCATCCGTGACGGCAAGGGCAAGGTGCTTGCTATGCAGCGCAGCGACTTCGGCACCTGGGATATGCCGGGCGGTTGGTGTGATCTGGGTGAGACCGTCACCGCAACCGTGGTGCGCGAGGTACGCGAAGAAACCGGCCTTGAGGTGCAACCCTCGCGTTTGCTGGGCTTGTATAGCAACCCGGCATGGCAGGTCTGTTATCCCAACGGGGACCGCGTGCGCCCTATCGGAGCATTATTTGAGTGCAAGATCATCGGCGGGACGCTGCGCGCCGACGGTGCCGAGGCGCTGGCGGTTGATTTTGTCGATCCAACCGGGCAGGGCAAGCATGTGCTCGACCGCTCACCGCTGCACGATGTCTTCTGGCACGATGTCAATCACCCTCAAGCCGAACCGTTTATCCGGTAAGAGCTTGTATGATAGGCGGTCGGTTCTCTGCGCTTTAATCCCCGGCACACCACACACCCACCATTGCATGGGTCTATGCAAGCCAGAAAATTTATGATAAACTGTTGCCATCGTTGGTTTTAGTAAAGGAGGTGGACATAAATGATAGGTTGTAAGGGGGTGTGCCCGTAACCTAACTTCACTTCCGTGAGCGTTCCGGAACGGGTACGCTCTCGATCACCCAACGACTGGCTGACAGTCAAGCGGCCACAGGCTAACCCCCTGTGGCCGTTTTTGCTATAACTAAGCCATATAGGAGAACTCCCATTGAACGGGAGACTCTATATCCCGGCCTTGAACGCGGTCTTCTATCAAGGCCAATGAAGCACAGTAGGACAACATGTCGCTAGGTTTTCCTCCCTGCATTGTAAGGAGGAAAACTTAGACGCCGT
>CAZJBO010000368.1:0-3176 GCA_964544075.1 uncultured Anaerolineae bacterium | reverse complement strand
CGATAGCTTGAGGCTGGTCACCGGTGGGCTGGAAGTCGCTAACGAGCTGGAACTTCCGAAACATACCAAGCCCTCCTTTTATGTTACAATAGAACGACCGTTCGGATGTTTCATTATAACCCACGTCGGGAGCGCGCGCGACATGAGCAGCACAACAGACCTTCCCCTCGGCCAAATCATCCACGGTGACTGCACCACCGTGCTTGCCACACTCCCGGCCCAGAGCATCGATCTCATCTTCGCCGACCCGCCCTACAACCTCCAACTCCAGCACGAACTATGGCGTCCCAACATGACAAAAGTAGACGCTGTAGATGATGAGTGGGACCAGTTCGCCACCTTCGAAGCATACGACCGCTTTACCTATGCTTGGCTCGCAGCGTGCCGGCGCGTACTGAAAGATACCGGCACGCTCTGGGTCATCGGTAGCTATCACAACATCTATCGCGTTGGTAAGATATTGCAAGACTTGGGCTACTGGATACTCAACGACATCATATGGATCAAAAGCAACCCCATGCCAAACTTCCGGGGCGTGCGCTTTACCAACGCACAAGAGACTCTGCTCTGGGCACAAAAGCAGCGCGGCGCAACGTACACTTTCCACCACCACCCTATGAAGATGCTCAACGGCGCGCTACAAATGCGCAGTGATTGGGTCATCCCGCTCTGCAAAGGCAAGGAACGCATAAAACTCAACGGCGAGAAAGCACACACCACTCAAAAACCCGAAGCACTGCTCTACCGTGTCATCCTCTCAAGCTCCAACCCCGGCGATGTCGTGCTCGACCCCTTCTTCGGCACCGGCACCACCGGCGCAGTAGCCAAGAAGCTGCACCGCCGCTGGATAGGCATCGAGCGCAACCCCGCCTATGTTGAAGTCGCAAGAGCGCGTATTGACGCCATAACAGCACCGCCCTACGACAAAGCCGTGTTCGAGTTTGAGAACAGACGTAAACGTAAGCGCATCCCATTCGGCGCGCTGCTAGAGCAAGGCTTGCTTCAGCCTGGGCAGACGCTCTACTTCGGCAAACAGGGGGAGATAAGCGCCACCATCACCGCCGACGGCGCGTTGCTCTACGCGGGCGAGCGGGGATCAATCCACAAGATAGGCGCCAGAATCAAAAATGCGCCCGCCTGCAACGGCTGGACGCATTGGTACTACATCGATGCGGAGACAGGAGAGCGCACGCTTATCGACGTACTGCGCGCGCGTCTGCGCGCCCAGAACACATAACCTACGCCACCGCCGGCAGCGCCTCCCCCATGCTCGTCTGGAGCGTCGCCAGTGCTCGGAATACATCATCACGCACCTCGGCCTCATCGTCGCGCAGCGCCCGATAGAGCGGCTTCAGCGCCGGCACATGCCCCAACAAACCAAGCGTGATGGCGGCTGCCGCACGTATCGACGGCTCACCTTCTTGCAAGGCCCGCACCAACACTTGGAACGCCGCCTCACCCTCCGGCACTCCACCGCCGCGCTCGGCAGCCCAGTTCACCAGCCACCCGACCGCATCCAACGGTGGATAACCCTTTAACGCATCAATCTCCGGGTTGCGTGCTTCTGCGAAGGCCTCTTGTGCCGCCGAACGCACATACCACTGCTCATCTTCCATCAGTGCCCGGTACAAGAGCACCAACGCCCAGGTCGCCTTGATACGCCGCAGCCCAAAGACCGCCGCGCGCCGGATCATCATTTCAGAATGGTCGATAGCATCGCGGAGGATGGCGTGCCCATCGCCCGGAATAGAGGCCAACGCCTCGGCCACCGCACGTCGGAGGTCTTCTTCGCCCTCCAGCAGCCCCTGCACCATCACCTCCATCGCACGCTCGGTGCCGATCGCGCCCAGGCCCAGCCCGGCGGCAAGCTGCACTTCGAGCGTATCGTCGGCAAGCATCGGCATCAGGTCCTTGATGGCCTCGGATTTGCCCAGAGCGCCCATACCCAAGCAGGCCAACTGTCGGATGCCGGGATCGGTTGAGCGCAGCGCTTGTCGGTAGACAAACAAGACATTCTCGTCACGCGACATAATGATCGCGGCCAACGCCCGCTCGCGCACCACTTGGAACTGGTAGGGTGCCATGAGCGCCCGCGCCAGCCGTTTGAACACCTCGCCCCGCCAGCGCGCCCCGGACGGGGCATCGATCAGCCATGAGGCTACCTCGAACAAGTGGCTATAGAGCAGGTCGGGCTGTGCCGAGAGATGCGTCACAACCGCGCGGTCCAGGTTTGCCTTCGCCGCCATGAATGGAAAGCTCGCGCGCCAGGCCGGTTTATCTAGAAGCGCTGCCGGGTCACGTGCAGGGTCTTTGATGACGGCTTCGGCGGCAAGATAGCTCCCCAGCAAAGGGTGACGGAAACTCATCGTATCGCCGGGTCGGGCGACCATCAAGCGGAACTTGCCGGTCAGGTTCTTGATAAAGCGGTCTACGTTTATCTCTACCGTCTCTTTGATCTGTTCTTCCTCGCCCTCTTTCGTCTTCACCATCACGGTCTCACGGCGCGTGAAGAGCTTGGTGAGCACATCCTTTATGTCATCCCGGCGAAGGCTATAACCGTTGCCATCCAGAGTGCGCGCCGCCATCATTTCGAGGAAGCGGCGTCCCTTCTCGGCGAACTCCTCCTCGGCCATATCAAAGTGGCGATGCACGTACGCATCATACCACGCCAAGCGTCCCAGCTCGCGCCCATCCGAGGCATAGGTCATCCAAATCTTTAGGGTCATATCCAGGGGAGAGCGGCTTCGGCTATCCGCCGCCGCACGCCCGATGGTGCGTTCGTCAAATGCCGCCGCCGCGATTTCCTCCGCATCGTCCTTCTTCTTGCCCTTATCGTCCTGTGGCCAAGCCGTCGCCCAGTTTTCGGCAAGCCTGACGTTGTCCTGATCCATCCAGGGGCGCAAGAACACCGGCACGAAGCCTGCTTCCATCAACGGACCGTAGGCCTCGACCGGGCCGGTGACATAGTACAGATTGTCCGGGTACATCTCCATCAATCGGCGCAACCATGCCAGCTTCTCTTCACGCAACGCGGGCGGCAGTTCATCATAGCCATCGACCAATAGCAGGGTATTGCCATCGGCTATCTGCTTGTATACAAAGCGGGGGATGGTGTTCTTGGTAATCTGTCCGACGCGGCGCATCAGCGCCCGGACCAGTGGCTCGGCGGGGTCCAC
>CAZJBO010000367.1:0-3181 GCA_964544075.1 uncultured Anaerolineae bacterium | reverse complement strand
GGCACGCCGGCTGGGTATCCCCAAAGTGGTCGGGTTTATTATCGCCGGCACTTTCCTCGGCGCCTCCTTCCTGGACGTGGTGCCGCGTGACTTGGTGGATAACCTGGGCTTTGTCAGCGAGCTGGCGTTGGGCTTGATCGGCTTCGAGATGGGCAGCCACCTATACTTCGACGAGCTGCGCCGATTGGGACGCAGCATCATCGTCATTCTGTTGTTCGAGGCAGTGGGGACCTTTCTCCTGGTCATGGTGGGCGTCGCGCTGCTGACGGGCGACGGCACGACCGGCTTGCTCTTCGGCGCGCTGGCGGCGGCCACCGCGCCTGCCGCCACCGTGGACGTGTTGGAGGAATATAATGCCAAAGGCCCGATGACGACCTCACTGCTGGCCGTGGTGGGCATGGATGATGCCTTGTCGCTGCTTCTGTTCAGCGTATCCGTCGCGCTGGCCGGGGGCACGTTTGGCGAGGGCGATGCGCCCTCTCTGCTCTTCATGTTGAAGGAACCCTTCATCGAAATCGGCGGCGCGCTCCTGCTGGGCGTCTTTCTTGCCCTGCCCCTGACGCTCTTCTGCCGGCGGCAAGAATGCTCACACGGCGATGCCCTGATTGCTTCGATGGGGGTGATCTTCCTTTGTGCCGGCATCGCCGAATCGTTTGGCATCTCCCTGATCCTCACCACGATGACCCTGGGCGTGGTGCTCGTAAACGTCGAGCCGTGCAACGCGGGCTGGGTGCGCGCGACCATCGAGCGGGCAGGGCCTATGCTGTACATCCTTTTCTTCGCGCTGGTCGGCGCGCGCTTCGAGGTGCAATCTCTCTTGGTCGGCGGCACCATCCTAAGCGTCGCCGTGCTTTACGTAGTCTTGCGCAGCTTGGGCAAGTTCGGCGGGGCCTGGATCGGCGGCTATCTGGGGGGCGCTGTGCCTGCCGTGCGCGACAACCTGGGCTTGGGCTTGCTCTCGCAAGCCGGGGTCGCCATCGGCTTGGCGCTGAGCGTAGACAAACGGTTCAGTGCCTACGGCGCCGAGGGTGCCGCGCTGGGCGCGATGATCCTCTCCGTGATTACGGGCACCACCTTTATTGTACAGATCATCGGCCCGATGATGGTGAAGCTGGCGATCACACGCGCCGGTGAGATCGGCGGCGTCAAGGAGTAGCAAGTTGAGGCCGGAACGTCCCGGCGGTTTACATAGGACAAAAACAATGACACGAAACCTCGCACGCATCCTTTATGCTCTTCTGCTGTTGGCAATGCTCGCAGCCTTGCCGCTTTCCGCCACCCACGCACGAGACGCAGCCCTCGACATCTGGCTTGCGCCGACCCTTCCTGCCGACCTACGCGCCGCTGTCTTGCGCCTGGCCCACAGCGACCGTTACGCCATCGTGTCAGACGCGGGGAACGCCGACCTACGCTTGGACATCACGGCGGACGCCGGGGCGGAGGGGATGCAGTGGGTATATGCGGTCGTCGCCCCCTTCCCGACCATCACCGACGCCGTGACCTGGGAAGAAGTGCGGGGCTTCTGGGCCGGCGCGTCCAATACGCTGGAGGACACCCCGCGCACCCTGGTGTTGGGCATAAGCGTCGCCGATACGCTCGGCGCACTGTGGGGGGCGCCGGACGATGCCGCGCCCATCGAGGTCGTGCCGGATGGCGGCGCAGCGGAGGCGGCGTGGGAGGCGCAGCGGGCAAGCTGGTCTATCGTGCCTTTCCACCGCTTAGACCCACGGTGGAAGGTGCTTATTGTCGATGGGGTAGACCTACGCACGCCCACCGCCGACCTAAGCGCCTATCCGCTTGCCTTCACGATCGTGGCAGAGGGCGCGCAGTCGGCGCAGCTTATGGCGGATATCGCGCTGGTGGGGGGCTGGACGCACGATACAAACCGCGACCCCGCGCGCATGACCGTGCTCACCATGACCGGCGTCACGGCGCTGACGCGCGGCACTGCACAGATGATGGAACAAGAGGGCGTGCTCTACCCGGCACAAGACGTCGCCCCGCTGCTCCAACGCGCCGACCTGCTGCATATCAACAACGAGATAGCCTTCGCCGAAGACTGCCCCGATCCCGGCCTGCTGGTGGGCGGGATACGCCTTTGTGCAAGGCCGACATACTTCGAGCTGCTGACCTACGTCGGCGCGGACATCATCGAGCTGACCGGCAACCATCCCAACGACTGGGGCACAGAGGCCTTCGAGCAAACCTTACAGATGTATGCCGACGCCGGTATGGTCACGTTCGGCGGCGGGCGCACGCCGACGGAGGCTGCCGAGCCGCTCATCGTCACGCATAACGGCAATACGTTGGGCTTTGTGGGCTGTAACCCTGTGGGCACAGAGAAGGCCTGGGCCGACGACCGGCACGGCGGCGCGCTGCGCTGTGATTACGACCGCCTGACCGCGACCATCACGCAGCTCAGCCGGGAGGTTGATGTGGTTGTGGCGACACAGCAGTATTGGGAGTATGACTCTGTCTACCCAGGCGCGCAGCAGCGTATCGACTTTGGCCGGTTGGCGCGCGCCGGTGCGGATATCGTCAGCGGGAGCCAGGCGCATGTGACGCAAGGCTTTGCCTTCGCACATGGTGCGTTCATCCACTATGGGCTGGGCAACATGTTCTTCGACCAAAGGCAAAACCTCGACGTGCGCCGCTCGCTCATCGACCAACACCTTATCTACGATGGGCGGCACATCAGCACCACCCTCCTCACCGTGGTGCGCGACGACGCCGCGCGCGTGCGGGTGATGTCACCGCAAGAGCGCACAAACTTCCTTTGGTACCTCTTCAACGCGAGCACGTGGCAGTAGGGATTATGCAGGGCTTGTCACTCTCCCGGCTCAGGTTGACGCTCCTTCTGCTCGGCATCCTATCGGTGGCGGCCTGTGGAGCGGCCCCTCCCAGCCCCACGCCGACCCTCACCGCCACCGCCACCGTGCCGCCCACGCCCTCCGTTACCCTCACTACCACCCCACCCCCCACCGCCACACCGACGCCTACGCCGCTGCGCGTGTGGATGGGCGAAGGTATCCCGGCGGATGTGCTGGCGGTCTTCGCGCCGTTGTTTGCAGGCGGGGGGTATGCGGCGGTGGCGGATGCCCAGAACGCCGACTTGCGCGTAGCACTTTACCACAGCAGCGGCGAGGCCGCCCCGGTGGGTGCCGAATGGATATACGCGGTT
>CAZJBO010000366.1:0-3201 GCA_964544075.1 uncultured Anaerolineae bacterium | reverse complement strand
GGTTGGGCATCTCCATCCTGCCGAGCCTGGGCGCAGTCATCGCCGATGCTTTCGGTTTAGAGACCATCGGCCCGTTCTTGGTCGTTATGGCGCTCGGCGCGTTCTGGCTGCACGAGCTTATCATCTGGCATTCCGCAAGGGCGGCGGCGCGCCATCTGACCGCCTGACGCTATTTCGCCGGCGTTTTGATCCGCGCTTGGAACGGCACAACGCCGACGACCACTTCATCTTTGCGCAAGCTCATCACGCTGCCGCCCTTCGCCGCGCGCATCGTGCGTGGCGCCAGCCCCAGGCGCATATACTTGGGCTTGCCTTTGTTTGTGATGACCACGACTTTGTCGTCGGCCCGCCCGATCGCCAGCGCTGCCAGCCCGCCCGACCGCCGCGATAGCTTCATCGTGATCGCACCGCTGCCGGCGCGCCCCTGAGTGGTATATTTATCGGCGGGCGTGATCTTCGCTTCGCCGTTCTCGGCGATGGTCCATATCCCCCACTTCGGATTCACAACCTCCATGCCGACCAGCGTGTCGCGTTGCCCCATGAGCTTGATGCCGCGCATCCCGCCGGCCCGCAAGCCGGTAGGCCGCACCTCGCTCACCTTGAAGCGGATCAATTGTGCCTCTGCCGTCGCCAAGATCACCTCGTCCTCGTCGGTTACATAGCGCACCCAACCGAGCACGTCGTCGCCTACCTTCATCACCGGGAAGGCGGTCGCGCTGACCCCCGGCAGCGTCTCGATCCGGATGCGCTTCACGCTGGCGCCGCGCGTCGCCAGGAACAGATAGCCGCCCTCCAGCCGGGGCGGGAGGCTGAGCGCGGCGACGATTTCCGTATCTCCGCTTAGCGGCAAAAGGTCGCGCACCGCTTGCCCCTCGGCGGGGTCCTCGACTTGCGGTAGCTGGTGCACCGGCACGCTGGCCGCCTGTCCATCTGCCGTGAAGAGGTAGAGCGTGTGCCGCGAGTTTGACTCTAACAGGGCGCGCGGCGGGTCTTTCATCGTCGTCGTCACCTTTGGCGCTTCGTCGGTGAAGGTGCGGCTGAGCTTGCCGCTGCGCGTCAAGGTCACCCAGAGGTCTTCCGCCGGCATCATCAGGTCGCCTACCGTTGGGCTGACCGCCGCGCCGCCCACAACCGCAGTGCGGCGTGGGTCGGCATATTGTGCTCGCAGCGCCAATATTTCCTCGGCGATCGCCTCGCGCATCAGCTTGGGGTGCTTCAGCAGCTTTTCGAGCGCGCGGATAAGCCGCATCTTTTCTTTATACTCGTCTTGCAGCTTCTTGCGTTCAAGGGCTGCCAGACGGCGCAGCTGCATGTTGAGGATCGCGGTTGCTTGTGCGTCGCTGAGCGCGAACTTTTTTTGTAGGTTGTTCTTGGCGGTTTCGGTGGTGCGCGAGCGCCTGATGAGGTCTATCACTGCGTCCAGATTGTCTATCGCCTTGAGGAGGCCCTCTAGGATGTGCGCGCGTTCTTTGGCGCGCGCCAAGTCGTATGCGCTGCGCCGGCGCACGATCTCAAACCGGTGTTCGATAAAAACGCGCAGCGCTTGCTTTAGGCTGAGGGTGCGGGGTTCGTCGTCCACCAGCGCGAGCAAGATGATGCTAAAGGTGCTCTCCAGCGGCGTCAGGCGGAACAAATCCTTGAGCACCTCGGCGGCATCGGCGGTGCGGCTGATCTCGATCACGATGCGCAGCCCTTGCCGGTCGCTTTCGTCGCGGAGTTCGGTGATCCCTTCCAGCTTACCGTCGCGCACCAGCTTTGCTATCCGTTCGATCAGGGAGGTCTTGTTGGTCTGGTACGGAATCTCGCTGACCACGATGCGGCTGCGCCCGCGCGTCCACTCCTCGATGTGTACCTTTGCGCGCACCTTGATCTTGCCACGTCCGGTTGCATAGGCCTGCACAAGCGCATCGGCCTCGCCCTCGTCCTCTTGGCCGCTGGCGCTGAAGATCACGCCGCCGGTGGGGAAGTCTGGCCCTTTGATGAACTGCATCAGGTCGGTGACGCCAATATCGTCTATCCGCTTCCAGTTCTTCAGCATATAGATCAGTGCGTCGCTTACCTCGCCGAGGTTGTGTGGCGGTATGTTGGTGCTCATCCCCACTGCGATGCCCGACGCGCCATTGACCAGCAGGTTCGGCAGACCCGACGGCAATACGGAGGGTTCTTGTAGGGTGCCGTCGAAGTTATCGACGTAATCGACGGTATCTTTGGCGATATCGGTCATCATCTCCGCGCCGATCTCGGCAGAGCGTGCCTCGGTGTAGCGCATGGCGGCGGCGTTATCGCCATCGATAGAGCCGAAGTTGCCCTGCCCATCGACGAGCATATAACGCAGCGAGAAGTCTTGGGCCATGCGCACCATCGCTTCGTATACCGATTGGTCGCCGTGTGGATGGTATTTGCCGAGCACTTCGCCGACGATGCGCGCGCTTTTCTTGTATGGGGTAGAGGGGCGCAAGCCAAGCTCGTGCATGGCGTAGAGGATGCGTCGTTGCACCGGCTTGAGGCCGTCGCGCGCGTCGGGGAGCGCCCGCGAGACGATGACGCTCATCGCGTAGTCGAGATATGCTTCGCGCATTTCTTTGTTGATGTCAACTATTTGTACCATGCCGAGGTCCATAGGCCGTGTCCTTTTCTCTGGAGGCTGTATTGCTCATGCGGGATTATGATAGGGGATTTAGCGCGGGGCTGCAAGCAGGCAAACAGATGTTCGCGCGCACGGGGGTAATAAAAAGCACGGCTTTATGCCGTGCCATTAATCGGGAGGGGGGGCAGGGCGAACCTTTGGCGCAGCCGGGCCGCGCCAGGAATGAGGTTTGCAGTCCCCGGTAGCGCCGCAGCGGAGGGGGTGGGATTCGAACCCACGGTGACGCGAGCGCCACAACGGTTTTCGAGACCGCCCCAATCGTCCACTCTGGCACCCCTCCGAGCGGGGGGGATTATAACTCAACTCTTGGGTTTCACAAACCCGATATTCGTCGAACTCCACGGCGACTTTGGCGCGCGCTTGGCCGCCTGAGGGACGTCGGGCGCTTCCGGTGCGACATCATCGGGGTGTTCTTCTTTGAACTTGTGGCCCGGCCTTTCCTCGGCGGCTTCGTTTAGCGCGCGGTCCTGCTCATCCAGCTTCCCCGCGAGCTTAGAGTGGGACATCAAGCGTGCGTCGGCCTCTGCGAAGTCATATTCGCCCATCTTGTATGG
>CAZJBO010000365.1:0-3208 GCA_964544075.1 uncultured Anaerolineae bacterium | reverse complement strand
CCCCTCGCCCCGGTGAGGGAGAGGGGCCGGGGGTGAGGGGGAGTTTCGACCGCAGGCACGAGGCCTAAGCAGCAGAGGAAAAGCAGTATGGGATACATTTCTCTCTCCAATGTCTACAAAACCTACCGGGTGGGGAACAATATCATCACAGCGCTATCGGATGTTTCATTGCAGATCGAACGCGGCGAGTTTATCGTGATTTTAGGACCCAGCGGGAGTGGTAAAACGACTCTCTTGAACATCTTGGGCGGCCTGGAAAAGCCCGATAGTGGCGATGTCATTGTCGCAGACAAGCGCGTTAGTGCGCTGCCGGAACGTCAGCTTACCTACTACCGCCGTCAGAACGTGGGGTTTGTGTTCCAGTTCTTTAACCTGCTGCCCACGCTCACGGCGCTAGAAAATGTCGGCCTTGCGGCTGAGATGAGCCAAGACAAACACTATGACCCGGCACAGATGCTGGCGCGGGTGGGTTTGCAAGATCGGATGGACCATTACCCCGGCCAGCTTTCGGGTGGACAGCAGCAGCGTGTGGCGATCGCGCGCGCTCTGGTGAAAAACCCCGCGCTCATCTTGACCGACGAGCCGACGGGCAGCCTGGATGTGCAAACCGGCGTCGATGTGTTGACGGTGATACGTGAGCTAAACAAAGAGACCGGGCAGACCTTTGTCGTCGTGACCCACAACGCCGCCATCGCAAAGATTGCCGACCGTGTGGTCCAGATGAGCAGCGGCACCATTCATGATGTCATGCCGAATCCGCACCCGCTTAACCCTGCACAAGTCAATTGGTGAAGGTTTATGTTGAAACATCTACAACGTAAAAACATTGGTGACCTTAAAGCAAATTGGGGGCAGTTTGTCGCCGTATGGTGGGTTGTGGTGCTGGGGACAACGTTTTATGGCGCAATGTACCCAACCGCCGTCAACATGCGCAATTCGATTTACAAAACTTATGATGACCTCAACTACCTGCACTTCCAAGTACAAGTGGATGAGGCCACACCTGAGGTCCTGGAGCTTGTGCGGGACATCGAGGGTGTCGAGAATGTCGAAGGGCGTCTTGTCATACATGGTGGGGTACAAACACGGCCCGACCAGCAATACCTCACCACACTGCGCCTCATCTCGGTGCCGGACGATCGAGAGCCGACGGTGAGCCAAAACGCAGTGATCGAAGGGCGCGCGATACAGGCACCGAATGAGGTGCAGGTACTGCAAACATTCGCCAAAAAGCACGACATCCACCCCGGCGACACGCTCACCGTCTGGATCAACGATACGGTGCACAGCTTCCAGGTCGCGGGCCTTGTGTTTAGCCCCGAATATGTCGTCGCAGGGCGCAGCCCTATGTTCCCCTTCCCGACGCCTTCAACCTTTGGCGTGGCGTGGGTCCCCTATTCAACCCTTGCCACAGCAAGCGGGCGCGCGGGCAAGATAAACGACATCCTTGTACACTTGGGCGGAAAATCCGGCGAGCGTGATATGCTCCGGGAGCAGCACGTCCGCAGCGAATTGAATCTCATATTCGACCAATACGAAGGCGCGATGGTCTATAACCGCGACCAGACCGCGAGCGGCGGCATGATCGAGACAAACCTCGAAGGGGTTTTCCCTCAGATGGCTTTGTTCTCCGGCTTGTTCATCATCGGCTCGACCATGATAACGGGGCTTCTCCTAAGCCGTTTGGTAGAGAGCGAAAGGCGGCAGATCGGCACGATGCGGGCGCTGGGCGTTGCCAGGCAAGAGCTGGTGAGCCATTACCTGATGTTCAGCTTAATCATCGGCGTATCCGGCGGGCTTGTCGGCAGCATACTAGGCTATCTAAACTCTTTTTGGGTGATCTCGTCCTTTCTACACTTTGCGACCGGGGGCGTTCTGCCCGGTTTTGTCAACACACCGCAGACCTTGTTCATTCTGATCGGTTTTGTCATCACGGTTGTTGTGTCGGTGTTCGCCGGCGTCTACCCGGCATGGACACAATCTGCCACACCCCCCGGCATCGCGCTGCGGCCCACCGTGCCGAAGACCTCTAACGCCCTCAGCCGCATCAAGTTGGCCGGGCTGCCCTTGCCCCTCCGTTGGACCATCCGCAACATCCTTCGCAAGCCGGAGCGCTCTATCAGCACAACCGTGGGCATAATCGTGGGGGCAACGATGATTTTTTCATCCTTCGCCCTGTGGGATAGCATCCAGACATCTTATGCCGACTACTTTGCCGCCACCACGTTTGATCTGCGCGTGGATATGCATACCTTGCAGCCCGACGGGACGCTAGAAGCGCAGATCGTAGATACCGAGGGGGTTGTGTCTGTACAAGAGGGGCTTATCGGACCTACGCGCGTCAAGCGCAAAGATGGCAGTCTCTTTAACACGGTCGCCATCGCGCTTGATGAACATGATCCTTACTTCCGGTTGACCCCGCGCGCCGGCGCCCCGGCTTTCTCTCGTGCCGACGGGGTATGGATTGGCACCAACACGCAACGAGTCCTAGACGTTGACGTCGGTGATATGATTACGCTGGTCGCGTTTAACCAGGAGCAAGAGGTTGAGGTGTTGGGGGTTGTCTCTTATGTCATCGGCAGCCCGGTATTCATCCCGCGCAGCTTGCTGGAGCAGTGGGTGCCCGGCGGCGTATTCCCGACAAACACCGCCTTTGTCCGGGTAGAAGAGGGCGCAGAGGATGCCGTGCGCAACCGGTTGAGCACATTGCCGGGGTTGGTAGCCATTGAGCGCTCGGATGAATTCAAGCGTGATATGGATTTTTACCTCACGTTCTTCCGCTTTGGAACGTTGATCTTCGGCGTCTTCGGCTACATCTTAACACTGGCCGTATTGTTCAACACGGTGAACGGCAGCTTGCGCGAACAGCATGTGGAACTCTCAATCCAGCGCGCACTAGGCGCCATCCCGCGTGAGATTGGCATGACGGCGACATTAGAACTGTTGGTCATGGTCGTGATAGGGCTGCTCATCGGGATTCCGATTGGCCTCAAGGTCGGGTTCTTTAGCATCCATATGTACGAAACCGATTTCTTCGGCACACTCACGCACTTCAATGCGATCTGGTATCTCGTGGGGGTTGCGAGCCTCACCATCATTGCCTTCATTGCCGAAGTCCCAGGTCTGCGCGCCGTCCAACGGGTTGATCTAGGGGAGGTCAGCAAGTCACAATCTTTGTGATGCGCGCACGCTTCTGGCTCCCCTCGCC
>CAZJBO010000364.1:0-3217 GCA_964544075.1 uncultured Anaerolineae bacterium | reverse complement strand
ACGCATGACTCTCAACGCAGCACGTGCCGCCTTCCTACCCGACACCGAACGCGCGGCGCTGGTAACTCAATTCGAACACGCATTAGCCGAGTTCCCCGACGATTAGGACGGCGGGCGACACATCCCGCCCAGATTGGCGCCATGCACACGCTTAACTCTTCCGACCGACAAGATATGCCGAGGGACCCGATGAACTGCGCAACAAGCATCTACTTCGTGCGGCATGGCCTGGTCCACAACCCCCAGGCGATCGCTTACGGGCGCTTGCCCGGCTTCCACCTAAACGCCGAAGGGCGCGCCCAAGCCCAAGCCGCCGCCGACGCGCTCCGCGACATCCCCATCACCGCACTGTTCACCAGCCCGCTCGAACGCGCCCAAGAAACCGCCGAGATCATCCATACATACCACCCCCAAGCCACCCTGCACATCGCACCCGGCATCATAGAGATACACAGCCCATACGAAGGACAACCGGTTGACACGCTAAAGGCGCTCGACTGGGATACCTACAGCGGGGCAGGGCCGGGATACGAACTACCCGCCGACATCCTGGCGCGCGTGCTCACGTTCATCGCCGAAACCCGCCGCGCATACGCCGGCCAGCACATCGTGGCAGTCTCACATGGCGATGTGATCGCATTCCTGACACTCTGGGCCAAACGGCTGCCGATAACAGTCGAGCTTAAACGAAAGGCTGCACACTATCCGGCCTACGCATCCATCAGCACACTCCACTACCAGGATAGCGCTTGCGAGATGCCCGCGTATAGTTACATGGTGCCCTACTAATCGGAGGTGCCGCGATGCTGTCCATTTTGCGCCGACGAAACAACCCCAAACCAACGCCTAGACACACCGGAACGGGGTCAAGGGGCCTGTGGCCCCTTGTGGGGCACGGGGCAAAACCCCACAATAACACAAAGACGCCATTCACACACCGACGAAACAACCCCAAACCAACACCTAGACACACCGGAACGGGGTCAAGGGGCCTGTGGCCCCTTGTGGGGCACGGGGCAAAGCCCCGCAATAACACAAAGGCGCCATTCACACACCGACGAAACAACCCCAAACCAACGCCTAGACACACCGGAACGAGGTCAAGGGGCCTGTGGTCCCTTGTGGGGCGCAGGGCAAAGCCCCGCAATAACACAACAACACACAGGGCAGCACTGGCGCTCATCCTGCTGCTCACCATCATCACCGGCATCACCACACACCCCACCCTCGGCCAGAACGATGTGACCGGCGCCCCCGACATCGGCGACCCCGCCGTGCCGGACCTGGGCAACACCGGGTACGACGTGCAGCACTACTACCTACAATTCGACATCGACATCGCCCAAACATACTTCTCTGCCGTGGCCGAGCTATATATCATCGCCACCATCAACGGCCTCTCACGCCTCAGCCTCGACTACGCCGGACCGCCCATACAATCGGTCGAAGTAGACGGCGCGCGGGCAGAGTGGACGCACGACGCCGCGAAGCTGTGGGTAACCCTGCCATCCCCTATGCCCATTGACGAAGTCTTCACAGTCACGGTCACCTACACAGGCTGGCCAGAGCACATCGATTCGTCCTACATGCCCTTCCTTGAAGTCGGAATCTCTGTCGATGCGGCAAGAGAACACCTCTTTGCCTTCAACGAGCCGGACGGCGCACACCTCTGGTTCCCCTGCAACGACCACCCGCGCGACAAAGCAACCTTTGCCTTCGTGCTCACCGTGCCCGACCATCTCACCGCCGTTGCCAACGGCACCCCATCCCCCCCGGTCGATAACGGCGACGGCACCCATACCACCCGCTGGGACATGGCCCAGCCTATGGCAACCTACCTGGCGACCATCGCAGTGGGGCGCTACGCGGTGCTGGAGATGGCCGGGCCACATGACACCCCCATCCGCCATTATTACTTCAGCGACCAATCAGAGGAAGATGTACAGCGCGCCTTTGCCTTCACCGGGGATGTCATGGCATTCTTCGAGCAGATATACGGCCCCTACCCCTTCGACAGCTACGGCCACGTCATCACCCCCCAAAACATCGTCGGGGTAGAGACCCAGGCCATGAGCCTAATGACAATGGAGCTGGTGGGTGAACACAACCCCCCACTCGTAGTGCACGAGATGGCGCACCAATGGTTCGGCAACGCGGTCTCACCAGACTCTTGGCGCGACATCTGGCTCAATGAGGGCTTTGCCCGCTACTCCGAAGTGCTGTGGTACGAGCATACGGGCGGTTGGGATGCGGGCGTGCACAGGCTGGACAAGATGGAAAGCGCAGTGCTGACGATGGGGAAGGCAGATGAGGCAGTCGCACAGCCCCACCCCACACACCTTTTTGGTCAGAACAGCTACGACAAGGGCGGCTGGGTGCTGCACATGCTGCGCCGCGAGGTCGGCGACGCGGCCTTCTTCGCGATCTTGCCCGCCTACTTCGCACGCTTCGAGGGACGCACGGCCAGCACACAAGACTTTATCGACCTCGCCGAGACAATCTCCGGCCAAGACCTGGGCGATTTCTTCGCCCAATGGCTCTACCGGCCCGGCAATCCCGACCTCTTTATCTACTGGACCACCGAGGGGGCAGTATTGGCCTGCCAGCTAGGACAAGGTGACCCCTTTGTCCTAGACCTGCCGCTGCGCTTCACCGATGCAGACGGCGCGCCCGGCGATCTGGTATGGCTTGCGATAGATGAGGCCGACGAATATGCTGCCTTTGCGCCGGGGTTCGCCGCAGCCGGGATACAGATAGACCCCTTGCAGGATGTGTTGGCCGAAGTGGAATACGACCAGGTTGCCGCACTCCCCACCGCCTGCCCCTGATCCACGCCATCCTACAGGCAGACAGACCGACTTACACTATGGCTGCTCTGTAGCATCATCGTCACGGTCAACCGGGGGCATCATCTGGGCCTGCTGCATATGAGCGATGCGCTGCTTTGCCAAGACGTACACTTCTTCGTGGCCGGGGGTCTCCAACGCAAGGTCTGCGGCCTGTTGATAGGCCTGGGCCGCCGCCATTATCTTGTTGTGGTCTTGGTATACGTCGCCCAAGAGCAGATAGGCGCCGGGGTTCTCCGGGGCGCGCGCGACCAATGCCAATGCATCATCCAGCGCCGCATCCAGCCGCCCCGTGACCCGATAAGCAACCACGCGGGAGAAGAGCATCACGATGGCGTCTTGTGCCTCGGCTTCGACGTAGCTCGCGGCGG
>CAZJBO010000363.1:0-3224 GCA_964544075.1 uncultured Anaerolineae bacterium | reverse complement strand
GGCGCAACATCGGCACCGTGACTTTGGTGAAGATTTGCCGTGCGTTCGCGCCGTCAATCGACGCGGCTTCGTAGAGATGGCCGGGGATGTTTTGCAGCGCGGCTAAGAAGATGACCATCATCGTCCCGATGGTTGTCCAGGTGTTGAGCAACATGATGGTAAACATTGTTACGCTGGGACCGCTGGTCCAATCCCAGAGCGTCAGCCCGAAAGCCTGTATGTTGGCCCAGTCACCGACCGTGCGGCGCGTGACTCCAAACAGTTTTAAGAAGTTGTGGAAGATGCCGCTGGGGTCGTCGAGCCAGTTTACGAAATCATAGCTTGGGGCGATCGCTTGAATAGCGCTGTTGACCAACCCTCCGCGCGTGAACATCCACATGAAAATGAGCGAGATCACCACAGAAGATGTGATCGAGGGGAAATAGAAGGCGGTGCGAAAAAACCCTTTGGCCTTCAACCAGCGCTGATTGACAATGATCGCCAACACCAGGGCCAGGATGGTCTGAATCGGCACAACGCCTAAGACATAATAGATTGTGTTCTTCAGCGCCTTAAAAAAATCGCGCTGGCGGATGCCATCATTGGTGAGGAGATCAGAGTAGTTCTCAAGCCCGATGGTGTTAAATGCGTCCTTCTGCAAGAGCGAGGTTGTGCCGTTCCAATCGGTGAAACTGATGAAAAGTGCGGCCACGATGGGAATAATTAAAAAGACCAAGAAGATAATCAACACAGGCGCCAAAAAGGTATACCCAGCGATCAACTCTTGCCGTTTTGCATTACTGACCATGGTATGTTCCCTTTGTATAGATAACATGCGCTCCTCCGGCATTCTGCCGGAGGAGCGCATTGACCGGCTCGTTTCTAGCGGTCTAAAACCTCTTCAATAACATCTAATGTTTCAGAGAGTACTTCTTCCGGCAAAAGGTCGCCCTCGAACGCCAACTGAAGGCTGGCGTTGAAGGTATCCACTGCATCGCCGAAGCCGACCGGGAACTGCCATTTGTAGGCATACTCAGCGCCCGCGACAAAGGCTTTATATTCCTCACCACGTGCCTCAAGCCAAGCATCTGCCGAGCTGATGCGCGCAGGCATCACGCCGAAGCCAAATTCTGCGACCATCTTGGCGCCTTCCGTACCGGTCAGGAAGTTCGCCAACAGCCAGGATTCTTCAGGATGATCGTTCTCTGCTGCCACGCCATAGCACACGGTGAAGACCATAGTGGCTTTCTCGCCGTCTACGTGGCTGGGCATTTCGGTCACGCCCCAGTTGAGGTCAGGGAACTGATCCAGCAGATATTGGATGACCCAGTTGCCTTCCATCACCATAGCAACGCGGCCTTGCCCGAAGGCTTCGCCGCCCCAGCCAGCATCAACCATTGAGGGAGGACCAGCATAGCCATCGACCACCAGGTTGACGTAGAATTCTAGTGCTTCTAGTGCTTCTGGGCTGTCAAAGGCCGGCCCTGTCCAGTCTTCGTCTAGCACCGCGCCGCCCGCTTGGTACAAGAAGGGTAGCCAGCGCTCGAAGTTGGGCGGAAACATCAGACCCAACACCAGATTGCCGTCTTCATCTTCGCCGGTCAGCGCTTCGGCTGCTGCCTGAAGGTCTTCCCAGGTCCAATCGGCGGTGGGGTAATCTAGCCCTGCCGCATCGAACATATCTGTATTGTACTGCAAGCCCAGGATAGAGAAGTCTTTGGCCGGGCAGTAGTACTCGCCCTCATAGGTGAAGGCTTCAACCAGTGATGGATAGATATCATCCTGATCTTCGATCAGGTCGCCGCCGACGGCCAGCACGCCCGCGTCGGCCCAGTCGGGCAATTTAAAGCTGTCGACATAGAAGACGTTAGGTGAATCGCCGCTGGCGAATGCGGCCTGAATTGTCGTATTGTATTCGGGCGCAAGGTTGACATCAACCACGATGCCGGGATAGGCTTCCATGAAGGCATCAACCATTTCCATCAGAGCGTCATTTTCAAGGGTAGACGACGACCACCCCATCAGGGTAATCTCAACGGGTTCATCTTGGGCACCGACCAAGCCAACGGCCCCAAACACGAGCGACAGAACCAACAAAAGGCTGATTGAACGAATGTTACGCACTTAAATTTCCTCCTGATTTAGTTTCGACGGTTCGTTTGCTTTCCTTAATCGGCAGTACGCTTTCTTTCTCGATACTTATCTCCTCTCCTTGTGAAATGGTGATAGTGTAAGATGCTGCTTGGTGACGCACCGAAAAACGCAAGCGCCGCCAGTGCTCCGGCAGCTGTGGGTTAACGATCAGATCACCATTGCGCAGCTGTAGCCCGGCAAAACCGAAAAGCACCGCTTGCAACAGCCCGCCCGCTGTCGCGGCGTGTATGCCGTTGCGCGCATTGCCCTTGTTGTCGGCCAAGTCAATTCCGGCGGCAAGGTCAAACAAGCGATAGGCTTCTCCTTGCATACCCAGACGGCTGGCAACCAGACTGTGTATCACAGGGCTTAGCGATGAACCGTGATCGCAGCGTGGTGCGTAGATGTCCCAGTTCCGGCATAAATCTGCTACAGGTGCGAGCGCTTCACCCAACAGCCCTATCAGCATCACAACGTCGGCCTGCTTGATAACCTGCACCTTTTGGACGCGCTCATGCCCCAGAATGTCGCACATCAGCTTCTCACGCGGCTGATAGACGCTGACATCAACCTCCTCCAGATCAAAGAAGCCGTCGAACTGCTCAAAGACACCGCGCTCGGCATCAAACGGTATATACATCTTGGCGATAACGTCGCGCCAGTGTGCCAGGCGTTCATCCGATAAATCGAGCGCGGCGCGCAGTTCAATCGCCCTGTCGAGCTGTGTCGTCTCTAGCCAGCCCAACAGATCAAGGGCCGATTGCAGGTGCCATTGGGCCATCCGGTTAGTAAACACCGAGTTATTGACATTCTCGTGATACTCGTCCGGTCCGATGACCATGTTGTATTCATAGCGCTTGTGTTCGGCCTTATACTCGGCCCGGCTGCCCCAGAAAACCGCCGTGTCGAGCACGATTTCGGCACCATAATCGCTTATGAAAGCATTGTCCCCGGTCCAACGCCAATAGTGCAGAACAGCATATGCGATGTCTGACAATAGGTGGATTTCATTATCGCCGGTCCAAATACGAATGCGCGTGCCGTCGGGCAGAAGGTTGCCCCAACGCGGCGTGCATTCCTCGCCGGTGTCGGCGCTCTCCCAGGGATACATA
>CAZJBO010000362.1:0-3233 GCA_964544075.1 uncultured Anaerolineae bacterium | reverse complement strand
CCTCGTCTTCCTCCTGCCGGGTTTTGTCCTCTACAGCGCGGTGATGGCCTTCCCACTCCTCGATGCACTGCGGCTTAGCACGATCACGGTGCGGGACGGCAAGGAAATCTACACCGGGCTGGCGAACTTCGAAAAGCTCTTCGGCGTAGAGTTTTGGTCGAGCCGCATGTGGAACGCACTGGGCAACAACCTTGTCTTCTTCAGCGTCCATATGCTCGTCCAGAACCCGGTCGCGCTCCTGCTGGCGACCATACTAACACGGCGTGGCTTGAGGGGCGTACCGGCCTTCCGCACCTTTCTATTTGCACCCACCACGCTCTCCTTCGTGATCGTCGGCTTCATCTGGACCCTCATGTTCAGCCCGGTATGGGGAGGAATCCTCAACAAACCTTTAAGTAACATCGGCGTGCCCACCCCTGTGCTGGGGAGACCCGAAACCGCCCTCCTGACCATATCGTTGGTCTCGGTGTGGCAGTTTGTCGGTCTGCCGATGATGTTATTCGTCGCCTCACTGCTCAGTATCTCGGACGAGATTATCGACGCCGCGCTCGTAGACGGCGCCAATACCTGGCAAACCTTCTGGCACATCCGCTTCCCGCTCATCCTCCCGACCGCAGGCACGGTCACCATGCTGACCTTCGTCGGCAACTTCAATACCTTCGCCCTGATCTACACTATGGAGGGGGCAACCGCCGGGCCAAACCTCTCAACCGACATCCTGGGCACCTTCTTCTACCGCACCACCTTCGGCGCCGGCGGTGCACAAGAGCCGAACTTCCCGATGGGGACGACGATTGCTACCGTAATGTTCGGCATCATCGGCTCGGTCGTATTATTCTACTTCTTCTTCGTCCAGAAGCGCCTGGTACGGACCGAAGCATAGGGGGCTGAAGCATGAACATAAAACTCTTTAACCGAAACTTCCACTTCTCCATCACCAACCTTTTGGGATACGCCATCTTGATCGGGTATTCGTTCATCGCGCTGTTCCCGATCGGGCTTATCCTGTTGAACTCGATCAAAAAGCAGAAGGCTATCTTCCGCTCGCCCTATTCTCTGCCCATCCCGCCCAGCATCGAAGGCTACGAAGAAGTGCTGAAACGCGCTAACTTCGTGCAGTATTTTATCAACAGCGTCACAATCACCGTGACGGTGTTGTTCTTCGTGCTGCTGATCGGCGCGATGGTGGCTTATGCGCTGGCCGAATATAAATTCAAAGGCAATGGCTTCCTCGCCATTTACTTCTCGCTGGGGATCATGATCCCGATCCGCCTCGGCACGGTCAGCATCGTGCGCCTGATGAAAACCCTAGAGATTCAAGAGAGCTTGCTCTCGCTCATCTTGGTGTATATAGCGATGGGGCTGCCGCTGACGATCTTTATCCTGGCCTCGTTTATCCAAGAGATACCACGAGACCTAAAGGATGCGGCGCGTGTGGACGGCGCGAGCGAATATCGGATTTTCTTCCAGATCATCGTGCCGCTCATCCGCCCCGCCCTGGCGACTGTGGCCGTCTTCCACATGATGCCGGTGTGGAACGACCTGTGGTGGCCGCTGGTGCTCGCGCCCAACGAGAAGACCCGCACCATCACGATGGGCGTCTCGGCCTTCGTGGGCCAGTTCAAGACCAACTACTCAGCGCTGATCGCGGCGCTCTCGCTCGGCATGATGCCCGTACTCTTCTTGTACATGCTCTTCTCGCGGCAGTTGATACGGGGCCTGAGCGCTGGCGCGGTCAAGGCATAGGTAATATCATTACACAACACCTTCGCTCCCGGCAGACGTATCTGTTCACTTGCTCCCTGTGAGGGCTGGTGACCAAAGGGAATGCCTAAGGCTCAAAGCTCCAGGCGAATAGATACCGGTAACACGGTCGGGGGCCTGGGAGCGACGGTTAGTTGTGCCCCCATCGTAGTAAGTGAATAAGAGGAAACATCTATGCCCGCCAGATTACAAGTAGAGATAGCGCCCGACTTCACGCTCGCCGACCTGGAGGGTAGAGATGTAACACTCTCGGACTTCCGGGGCGAGAAGTATGTCGTGCTGGTGTTCAATCGCGGCTTCATGTGACCGTTCTGCCGCTGGCACATGGCGCAGTTGCGCAACGAACACAAAGAATTCATCAAACGTGATGCCGTGGTCCTGGTCACCGGGCCGGATAGCCGCAAAGCCTTTCGGCGCTACTGGGAAAAGAAGAATCTGCCCTACCCCGGCCTCCCCGACCCTACCCACGAGGTCGCTAAGCTCTACAACCAAGAGGTAAACTGGGTCAAGCTGGGACGTATGCCGGCGATTGTGCTGGTCGATAAAGCCGGTAAGATCGCCTACCAACATCACGGCGCATCCATGCGAGACATCGCACCCAATGCCGACATCCTGGCAATGCTGGATAAACTGCGCATCTCTTAACATACAACCAGACAAGAGAGGATAAACAATGGGCGACTACATCACCGAATACTTCGCAGCGGCCACCGCACAGCTCGAAGAAGTCGCCGACGCCTCAGGTGATGCGATTCGCAACGCCGCCGAGGTAGTCGCCGACGCCATCGCCAACGACAGAGATTACTTGCTCTTCGGCAGCGGACATTCTGCCCTCATCGCACGCGAGGCCTTCTGGCGTGCCGGAGGGCTGGCGCCCGCGATCGTGATAGACGACATCGCCGGGGGCGACGCCGAACGTATCGAGGGTATCGCAACACTGCTGCTGGCGCGCTACGATCTGCGCCCACACAGCGTCATCATCGTGATCTCCAACTCCGGCACCAACGCCGTACCGGTCGAGGTCGCCATGCTGAGCAAAGCCGCCGGACTGACCGTTATCGCCATGACCTCGCTGGCACACAGCCAAGCCGTCGCGCCGCGCCACTCCAGCGGCAAGAAGCTATATGAGATAGCCGACATTGTCATAGATACACGCGGCATCCCCGGCGACGCTGCCCTGACCCTGCCCGGTGGTCAGCTCAAAAGCGGCGCAACATCGACCGTGGTAGGCGCGGCGATCATTGAGGCGATCACGGTACAGGCAGCGGCGCGCCTGGCCGAGCGCGGCATCACGCCGCCCGTGCTGGTGAGTTCGAACCTACCCGGCGGCGACGCGCACAACAAAGCGATTGCCGCACGCTATCAGCCGCGCATGGTACGCTACCTGGTCCCGGCGCTCAGCGCGCCCTCGAAGTAAAGGTGCGGGGCATCTCTGTCTATCTAAACTTTGGCTTTTAGGTGAAAGCGGG
>CAZJBO010000361.1:0-3238 GCA_964544075.1 uncultured Anaerolineae bacterium | reverse complement strand
TAGACGTCGCCGAGGCAGCCTTCTGCATCTGCCCCGTGTGCCGACAGATAACCGCGTCGTGATAGACCAGCGAAAGTTCCCAATCCAGCGTGCCCCAGATCGGCAATGTGTGGGCCGGCAATACGATGCCGTTGTCGCGGTAATTATAGACGGCAACGTGTAACGCATCTTCTGCGTCCGGATGCGTGATAGCCAAACCTACCTGAGTGTCGGGCGGCTGATCGCTCCACATGAAAAAGACCACATCGTCGTCATACAACACACGGTCAGCATCGGGCGCACGCAACACCTCAAACGCAGCACACGCCGCCTCAGGGTCAAGCGGGGTTGGGGTAAGCGATGGCGTACGGGTAAGGGTCGGCGGCAGGGGAGTAGAGGTGTGCGTAGGCGTCCAGGTGGGCGGCATGGGCGTTACGGTAAAGGTTGCGGTGGCGGTCATGGCGATGGTGGCCGACGGTGGCGGTGCAACGGTATCGGCAGGCGTGCAGGCAGCTACGGATGCCATGAGCAGAGACAAGATAAGGGGCCACAGACCCTTACCCTCAAAGCCTCCGCGTGTGCGGGGGAATATCGCCCTCACAGAGGAGGGCAAAGTGAGTAGATGCCTTCGCAAATATCGCTCCAATATAGCAGCTAAGCCGACACCCCTTGTAGGCGGAGGTGTAAAAAGGTGGGGGGGCAAAGCCCCCAATAAATACGCAGCGGCACAGCGGAGTATAGCACGCAGCAGAAGGAGAGAAAAATGCATCACTCCTGCGCATCGGCGGCTTCGGGCGTGCTGAGCTTGTAGATTCGTGCGCCCTCACAGTCGAACACCTGCCTCAGATAAGGCGCATCGGCGGGCAGAGAGACGCTCTCGACTACATAGGGTGCACGCCAACGATACATACCGGTCTGCGCGGTGGGGTTGGCGATAACTTGCGGCACCAGCACATAGCGTATCCGGTGGGCCGCCAACACTTCGGCCCAAGCAGGGTCGGCGGGGTCGGTCCAGAAGCCGCGCAGCGCGTCTTGCTCGGCCAACGAATCCGCCGCGCCCCGAAAGAAAGGTTGGGGACGATAGAATACCGCGTCGCGCTCTGCGATGATGGGCGCCCACTCTGCCTCATGGTTGGACGGGTAATTGAGGATGCGCGCGCCTGCCGGGGCGTGCGCTTTGAGCCACTGCATCGCGACCACGTCGGCATGAGAAGAGAAGGCGCCGAAGAAATGCAGCTTCCCCTTGCTAATGACAACAAGCCGGGGCACGGACACGGTCCCCAGCACAACAAGCATCGCCGCCCCCGCCAATACTGCCGGTGCCCAACGCCGCGTCCAGCGCTCAACCCGACGCGCGCCAATCCGTGCGATGAGCCACACCATGCCCAACGTACCGAGGTAAAGGAAAGGGATCACCGGGCCGTGCCAAGCGATCGAGAAAGGATAATCATACTTCAAGAGCGGCGCGACACAGGGGAAGACACGCTCAACCAAACCCAGCGCGCCAAACTCAACCACGGCGACCAGCCACGTCAACATCCACAGATCAAGTGGGCCGCGCTGCCGCAGCGCCAAGACCACACCCCCAAGCGCCACGATAGGCACACACACGCCGCTCATGATGAACATGATCTTTAGGTGATGCACATCAATCTCGAAAGGGGAGGCGATCTCCGAGCTAAGCAGAGGCACAAGGCTAAGCATCCAGGGCAGCACGATGAGCAGCCCTCCCAACGGCATACCGACCGCCAGCCCTAACCAGAGGCGTCGTGTGGGGCAGGGGCGCGCAAGCCAGATGCTCAGCAGAAAGGGCACATAGCCAATCATCAAAATAAACGTGGTGTCGGGGTGCGCGAGCGGCACGGCAGCCAGGCATAGCGCCCCGGCGAGCGCATCGGACAGACGGACATCGCGTATGAAGCGCAGTACAAAGATGACGAACGCAAGCGCAAAGACAAAACCCAGCATCGTAGTGTAGTGCGAGTCCATGTAGGCGGTGAAGAGACCGGTGCCGGCCAGCGCCATTGTGAGCATGACCGGCCCGGTATGAGCGTAGTGCAGAGAGCCAGAGCGCGGTCTTGCCGCCAGCTCACACCCAAAGTCGTATGCCAACCACACGAAAACGAAACCCAACGCTGCGCCTATCCCCATCTGTACCATGTGTAGACCTACGTTTAGGCGCGCGCCGATATATGCCGTCAGCATGGGGAAAGCCGGGGAATAAAGATAGCTGATCTCCGGGTGGAAGGGAGCCAGCGTATCGAGTGTGCCGCCTTCGCGTACCATGAGCGCCAGATAGCCAAACCCTTGCGCATCGGTGTCAAGCGGCACCGGCAGCAGCAAGGTCGGCGCGACGTAGATCAACAGGACAAAGGCAAGGGCGGCAATCCGAACGGCGCTGCGCGGTCTAATCGGAGGCCTGAACCGCCACCATACGGCGATGCTGCCGATAATCACCAACGCGACCGCCAGGTCGTACACGTGCACATCAAAACCACGCAACGATGCCCAAGCTGCCGTTACGTCGGTGACCACGGCGAACATTAGCACACCGCCGAGCACAACGCGCGGTTCCCGTGTGCGGAAGATGGGCGCAAGCAATGCGCTGCAACATAAAATGAGTCCGATAAGGAGAGAGGCGGTGAGTAAAGCCAGCATAGATATCTGGGGGTTTGCCCTCCAGGTTGGTTATTTTTCGCCTCCCCATGATACCATTTTCGGGGCGCATCTGAAACGGCTCTGGTTTTGAACAAGCGTGTGTTTACTGAAGAAAGGTTACAGAACCGGTTTTCCTCAGTGATGCGACGATTTGGATTTGAGCATTAGACGTGGAGTTAAATGCGCTATGTTGTAGGGAAACTAATGATATTGGATCGACGAGGCGGTCGTCTGGTTTTGCGTGTCCGTGGTACGCTAGCAAGCATTGCGTGCCACTCCAGCTCTGCCGCCATTTTTTTGTATACTTTCGTATCATTATTTATTGGTTGTATACGCAGACGATAGATCAAAGTTATGATGTTGACCGTGACAAAGGTGCCGGTAATAACCAGCAAATTTGCGATGCCTAAAACGATCAGGAAGGTTAACAGGGGGTCTTGAGATGGAGGGATACTCTGAGTGTTATTAAAATAAACAAATGTAAAAAACAACGCCAATCCAACGATGACAAATGCCAAGAAAAAAGCGATAATCACAGGGTTCGTTCGAGTACGATTGTTCATTGGTCTTTGCCCTTATATCCACCACTTACCACACTTTC
>CAZJBO010000360.1:0-3262 GCA_964544075.1 uncultured Anaerolineae bacterium | reverse complement strand
CATCGCGCTGCGCTTTGGCGCGCTTAGCTTCCCCGACTTCGTGATGCGTGGCTTCGGGATGCTCGGCGGCTGGAACTGTGTCGAGCTGGACGAGGTGGTCAAGGCGGTCATCACCGCGCTCGAAAACCAGACGATAGATTTCGGCATCTTTGATGTGCAGACGCCGCTCCCCTTCACGCCGGAGGAGCGTTGGACCTATGAGTGGGGACGGCGCGTAGAGGTGTTATCGGCGCGCTGGCCGCAGCACGCGGCGCTTTTCGAGAAGTATGTCGATGCCTTGCCCCCCTCGCTCAATACGATAGATATGCACCATACCATCAGCGCGCTGGGGCTGGAGTTTGAGCAGGACTTCGAGTGGTTTTTGGAAGAACTGAGTCGGCGTGAGGCGGCAGGCGAGGTGTAGGCGCTCGCCCCCTAGGGAAGTGTGAGCGGCAGCCACACCACGAACTTTGCGCCCTGGCCCGGCGCGCTCTCTGCGTGGATGTGCCCCCCGTGCGCTTCGACGATCTCGCGGCTGATCGCCAACCCCAGCCCTACCCCTGCGTGATCTACATCGCGTATGCGCGCCTTGTCTAACTGGTAGAAGCGTTCGAATACCCGCGCCAGCTCTGCCGGTGCGATGCCTGCACCGGTGTCGGTGACGCTGAACCTCAGGCCGTCCATCCCCTCGGCGTTCGCCGCACGCGCACCCTCTAGGGTGATCGTGCCGCCCTCCGGTGTGTGTTTGAGTGCGTTGTCTACCAGGTTGGTGAAGACTTGTGCCAGGCGGTCGCCGTCGCCGATCACGTCGGGCAGCGTGGACAGATTGTAGTGTAGGGTGATCTGTGCCGCATCTGCACGCAATGCGAGCTGTTCGCCCACCGCCGCCAGGATCGCTGCCGGGTTGACTATGTCGCGCCTCATGCGCAGCTGCCCGGACTCTAGGCGGGCCAGTTCGAGCAGGGCATCGACCATTCGGCTCATGCGTGCGGCCTCGTCATGGATGATGACGGCGGCGCGGCGGGTGCCGTCGGGTGGTGCGGCAGTGCCGTCGAGGATGGCTTGCGAGAAGCCTTGTATCGAGGTGAGCGGTGTGCGCAGATCATGGCTCACGTTAGCGACAAAGTCGCGTAAGGTTTGTCGGCTGGCCCGGACTGCGCGCGTCATGTGGTTAAAGGTGTGCGCGAGGGTCTTGATCTCGGTCGGGCCGGTTTCGGGCACCTGTTGATCCAGGTCACCGGAAGCGACCGCCTCGGCAGCGCGTGCGGTCTGCTGGAGGGGCTGTGCTATCGAGCGGGCCAAGAGCAGCGCCAGGATCACCGCCACGCCCAACCCGACTATGCCGGCTTGCAACAGGGGCCGTAGGAAGCTCTCGCTGAACAGGGCGAAGGTTTCTTGTAGGCTTGGTTTGGGCGCCGGGCTTGCGAAGAGGAACATCAGACGGGCGGTGTTGTCGCCATGTTCATGCTCACGTCCATGCCCTTGACCGGCAGGTCTTCCGAAGGTGGGTAGCGTACGGCTGACAAAAAGCCACTCACCGTCGTCTTCAACAAAGGCGCCCGACGCAACATTAGGCCGCAGACCTTGCGGCGGGTCGATCCGATACCGGGGTAATGGGTTGCCGAGCGGCAGCTTGCCCAGCGAATCGAACAATACCACTGCTTCGCTGCGGGTGATGAGCAAGATGCGCAGCTCGGTAGCATTGGCCAGATTTTGCAATACTTGTTTGATCTGTTCGGGACTGCGGTCCTGTGTGCCGGGTTCGAGTTGTGTGATCGCACCGCGTGCCACGTCGCCGAGGCGTCGGTATACGGTCGAATGTGGCAAGGGGCGGTTGTGGAAGAATATCAGCAGCATGAAGCTGATTACCGTGAGGGTGACGACGATAATCAGTATATACGAGAACAAAAAGCGGCTGTGTAGGCGGTTCATGCTGTCATTGCCTGCCGATGTCGTGGGGCGAGCGCCCTGCCGGGTCGCCCTGCCTTGCCCCAGACTTGTGATCTATACTTGCTCTGTACGGTGTATTATACGGGTAAGATGTTATCAAAGTATGATCGTAGGCCGCCATCCGATGATCGGATGATATCCGTATGTGGTGCGGGCAGCTCGGCACGCTGCCCGCACCCATGCTAGATGCTAGTTACGCAAGACGCCCACCGTCAGCCCCGCGCCCTCGACCTTGTGCTCGGCAACGAACGCGCCTTCCGGTGCGTGCCCTGCCACCAGCGCGGTCGAGAGGGTCTCTTGCTTAATGTAGTCGGCCCAAGCCTCGATTACCTCTGCCAATGTGTCTTCGGCCTCATAGTAGATCGTGATGTGGTCCTCGATGCGGAAGCCGGCATCTTTGCGTGTGTTCTGGACGCGCCGTACCACCTCGCGTGCCAAACCCTCGGCGCGCAGCGCCGGTGTCAGCACAGTATCTACGCCGACCGTCACGCCGTGGTCGCTGACCACCGCCAGCCCTTCGCGCGCCTCGGTCTGGACAAGCACCTCGTCGGCGGCCAGCTCTACCGTCTCGCCCTCGACCTCAAGCGCCAGCGGTAGCCCGGCTTTGAGCTTCGCTACAACAGAAGTGGCGTCTATGGCATTCAACGCGGCGCGCACCTTCGGGAAGCGCTTCCCAAACTTCGGCCCCAGCTTTTTGTTATCCGGCAGTAGGCGATAGCTGACCAGCGCGCCGGCATCATCGACAAAGTTGAGCGCTTTTACGTTAAGCTCGTCCGCGACGATTGCGCCGAGCGCATCCGACCACTGTGCACGGTCGCCGGCGTCCATGTGTACCAGCGCTTTGGCGAGCGGTTGGCGGAGCTTAGCATCGGCGCTGGCGCGGGCGCTCCGGCCCAGGCTCGCCACCTGCACCGCCAGCTTCATGCTTGCCAGCAGGGATGCATCGATGGCGGCGGTATCCACTTGGGGCCAGCGGCAGTGGTGGACGCTTTCGGGGGCGCTGTTGTCTACCCCACGCACGAGGTTTTGGTATATCTCCTCGGCCACGAAGGGCGTGAACGGCGCAAGCATCTTCGCCAACGTGGTCAGCACCGTGTAGAGCGTGCTGTAGGCTGCGTCTTTATCGTCGTCCTGCTCGCTCTTCCAGAAGCGCTGGCGCGAGCGGCGCACATACCAGTTTGTCAGGTCATCGAGGAAGCGCTCGACAATGCCGGTGGCGGCATACGAGTCGTATTGCTCCAGCCGGGGCGTCACGTCGCGCAGCACTTCGTTGAGCCTTGCCAGCGCCCACCGATCCAAAGGGTTGTCGGAGGTGGTCATGCGTTCGGGCGTC
>CAZJBO010000359.1:0-3265 GCA_964544075.1 uncultured Anaerolineae bacterium | reverse complement strand
AAGAGTGCACAATAGGCCGCGAACACATACAAACGCTGCCGTCTCAGGTAGTTTAGGAGCCACCAGATGCAGGCATAGCCCACCACAGCCGCCGCGACGAAACCGGCAAGCATCTTGCCGTGCGCTGTGACAGACCCGCTCTCGGCAGCCAGCGTCAGGATTTGTTTAGCGCCCGCCGCAAGAATGATCGGGGTCGCCAATAAGAAGCTGAAGCGTGCCGCCTCATCGCGTCTCAGCCCACGCCACAGCCCCGCCGCGATGGTCGAACCCGAACGCGAGACGCCCGGAAACATCGCCAGCGCTTGCGCGCAGCCGATGTACAGAACATCGGCCCAGGTCAGGTCATCCACCGTGTGCCGAGGATTGCCCAACTTCTCCGCCACCACAAGGAGTGCCGCCGTCGCCAACAGGAAGGCCGCCGCCACCGGGGGGGCAGCGAAGACGGCGGCAAAGAAGTCTTCAAACAACAGCCCCACAATGCCTGCCGGTATGGTGGCGATGATGAGCATCACGAAAACCCGCCCATGAATATCGTCGCGGTCGCCGGCGAAGAAGCGCTTCCAGCCACCGCGCAGTAAGTTACACCAGTCACGCCGGAAGTACACCAGCACGGCAACCATCGTGCCCAGGTGGAGCACGGTATCAAACGCCAAGTCGCCAGCCGGCCAGCCCAATAACCACGGCACCAAGACCAGATGCCCAGAACTCGACACCGGGAGGAACTCGGTCGCGCCCTGCAGAACGCCCAATATGATTGCCTGCCATATGCTCAAGATGCACGGCTCCTTTGTTTAGAATATACCGGGCGCATTATAACTCTATCTGCCGAGGTTAGAGACACAAACAATCTATGCACAACATACACAACGCTACCACTGGCATCTCGCCTCCGGCAAGGTTACACTTAACGTCACATACAAGTGTAGGATTTCCGCAGTAAAGACATTGGCTACCGGCATATGAGCAAACAGAAACAATCCGGCCCAGACCGTACCGCATCGCGCGTTGATGCTGCAATCGCACTCATGCCGATCTGGGTGATATGCTGCCTGCTGGTGGCAACGATGGGGCCGCTGCTCTGGCGCGCCATCGAGAAGTCAGGGCTGCTCGACATCCGCTTGACGATGGAGACAAGCAATGCACCGGGTACGGGTGCAGGCAACCTCGCGCCGCTCTTCACGCGCGAGGTGCTATATTGGAGCAACGATATCGACCGCTGGGCCACATCGCAAAGCCTTGATCCTAATCTGGTCGCCACGACCATGCAGATCGAAAGCTGCGGGCACCCTAGCATCAGCTCGCCATCCGGTGCACGTGGGTTATTCCAGGTGATGCCCTACCATTTCGCAGATGGCGAAGACCCGCTTGACCCTGAAACCAACGCAGTACGCGGCCTGGGGATGTTGGCCGATTGTCTGGAGCGGGCCGACGACAATGTAGGCCGCGCTATGGCCTGCTATAACGGGGGGCCGAGCACGCTTACGCAGCGCTATGATGCCTGGGCGCAAGAGGCCCGCTATTATTATATTTGGGCGACCGGCATCTATGAAGATGCCGTGGCAGGGAACAATCACAGCGCGACACTAGATCGCTGGCTGGCAGCGGGCGGCGCATCGCTGTGCCGGCGGGCAGCGGATGCGCTCGGCATGGAGTGAGGCAAGACGCCTGCTGTCCCCCTCTATACAACCCCTCCCGGCGCGGGCGGCTCTGGCGGCGGGGGGCCGTCTTGTTCAACCTCCATACCCCAAGCAGGTAACGTCTCGGATGTAACCCTATCTGGTCGGGCCGGTTTAGCAAGGTGTGCAGTCATTGCGCTTGCGCCCACGGTCAGAGCGACGCTCAAAATGCCGTAACAAATCCCCATACCATCAGAGGATACTTTAACGAGGCCAACCATATCTTCGGCAGACATATCACTCTGACTATATTGGGGATCATCTATCATAATGTTAAACTGTGCGACAAAAACATCAGGGTTAGATGAAAGCATCCACGAGAACAACAGCGCAGCCGCAACCTGCCCCACTGCCCCGCCCAAACCGATAAGCAAGCCCACCAACGCGCCGGCGCCGGACGCCTCATCCGGCGAGGCTTTTACGCCGTCGTCAACGTGTGCCACTATAAAACCGGCGATTATCCCCACGACAATGGTCACCCCTAGGCCGATAACTCCACAGCACATCGGCAGCACAAAGCTCGTAAGCACCGTAACCGTGCCGGCACCAAGCGCACCCAGCACTCCAACCCAATAACGCCCTTTCACAATATCACCTCCTATTTTACACACCACCCAAAGAGTCAGGTGAGTATAGATCAAACGCGCGCGGCTCCGTCGCTCCACGCCTCCGACAAATCGGCGTGGTATCCGTCTCGGTCTTCGAGACGCACCCAATTCAAACTATTATAGCGCAAGCTGTGGCGGGTTTGTGCTATAATAGTTGTAATAGAATAGGATCATCGCTATATTATTGGCATAATCGTTACCGCGCGCCACAATAGAACAAGACAAGGAGAAATAAATGTAATTACTCACCGCCTTTATGTCATCCACCACTTTCTAAGGGGGAGAATTGTGACCGAGCTTTCCTCAAATACAAATTGGGGGGCAATGTGGATAACCTAGACCGCGATACACTGGATAAAATAACGCATCTGTTGTCGCCACTTTTGCAAGACAAAGAACAACGCGAGGCGTTACTGACACAAGCCTTTGGAACCCACCCGCTATTAAACCAGATCGACTACGAGGACAGTACTTATATTTTCGTCACAAGGTTGATAAGGCAATTAATAGATTATGGCGACCTTCAGGAAGGCAAGCCGGCACTCTGTGTGCTGCTAGAAGAAAGCCGCGAGAATGTCGGAGTAAACAAACAAAAGCGCATCGACGCATTGATTAAAGCCATCAACAAAGCACAACGCCAAGCACCCGACGATCCCCCCCAATTCCCGGACGACCACACGCAAAACCACACAATCCAAATAGGAAAATTGATGGCCACCCTAGCTATCATCGACTTCGCCTTGCTCGTGATATTCGTCGTGGGCTGCTCTAACAACAACCACGATTTGCCCAATGTTCTCCAAGCAACTTGGCCTTTCATCATCTTCATGTTTATTCTGGCCGCCGCCATCCTTAGAATTTCACTTACGCCAGACAATCTATTAACCGAGCTAGGCAGCCAACGCCCGCTCCAAGCCTTCATCATCCGCGGAGGCGCTGTTCTGGTGCTTAGTCTTGTACTGCTGTCAACCGGCTCAATTA
>CAZJBO010000358.1:0-3272 GCA_964544075.1 uncultured Anaerolineae bacterium | reverse complement strand
GCAGGCCCAAGCCCGGAAGCTGGCGTGATTTGGCGTAACATGCGAAGGAGTGAACCGTGATCGTTGCAGAATCTAAACCCCTCGATGAGATCAAAGCCCTGGTCGGTGATGCCAAGAAGATATTGGTGGTTGGCTGTGGGACTTGCGTTACAGTGTGTTTTGCCGGCGGCGAGCGTGAGGCTGCGATCATGGCGGCGCTGCTGCGTATGTCGGGCACGGTCGATGGTAAGGCGCGGGAGGTCTCCGACCTAACTGTGCAGCGTCAATGTGAGTGGGAATATCTAGACCCCATCGCCGCACAGGTGCGGGAAGCCGACCTGGTGCTATCGCTGGGCTGCGGCATCGGGGTGCAGGCGATGGTCGAGCACTTCCCCGACGCATGGGTGGTGCCGGGCCTTAACACTGCCTTCCTGGGGCTGCCGCTTGAACAGGGTGTGTGGAGCGCGCGTTGTGCGGCCTGTGGCGATTGTGTGCTCGGTCTAACCGGAGGTATTTGCCCGATCGCGCGTTGCTCAAAGCAACTCCTCAACGGGCCGTGCGGCGGCTCGGTGGATGGACATTGCGAGATTGACGACGCGGTGCCTTGTGCCTGGCAGCTAATCTATGATCGGTTGGCGGCGCAAGGCAAGCTGGAGATGCTGATGGAAGTGCAGCAGCCCAAGAACTGGACTCCCAGTCGGCATGGTGGCCCACGCACGATCGTGCGTGAGGATTTGCGCCTGCCGGAGGACACCGACGTCGTAGCGGTAGATCAGGAGGCATGACTATGGATAGGGGCGAGAACGGCTATCACGCCGGCAGCAACCTGGAGCGGGTATTGCGGGCGGGGCACTTTGCGGTCACCGGGGAGCTGGGGCCGCCCCAAAGCGCCGATGTCGATGTGATACGCAAGAAGGTGGCACTGCTCAGGGGCTGCTGCGATGCGGTCAACATCACCGATAACCAAACTGCCATTGTGCGTATGTCAAGCATCGGCGCGGGCACGATCGTTGTACAAGAGGGCCTCGAACCGCTCATCCAGGTGACCTGTCGTGACCGCAACCGTCTGGCGATCCAAAGCGATCTGTTGGGGGCATATGCGTTGGGGATACGCAATGTGCTGGCGCTAAGCGGCGACCATCAGAGCTTTGGGAACCACCCCCACGCCAAGAATGTGCACGACCTGGATTCTATGAACTTGGTGCAGATGATCGCCGATATGCGCGATAAGAAGGTCTTTCAGTGCGGCGATGCCATCAAGGGGCAGGAACCGCGTTTCTTCGTGGGGGCGGCGGCAGCGCCCTTTGCCCACCCGCTCGACTTCCGGCCCTATCGGTTGGGGAAAAAGGTCAAGGCCGGGGCAAACTTCATCCAAACCCAACTGATTTATGATGTTGAGGCCTTCGCACACTATATGGAAAAGGTGCGCGCGCTGGGCTTGCACGAGCAGGTATACATCCTCGCCGGGGTGGGGCCGCTGAAAAGCCCCGGTATGGCGCGCTATATGCGGAACAATGTGCCGGGGCTGCTGGTGCCCGATGCGATCTTGGCGAAGATGACGGCGGCGGGCGCGCCCTGGGCCGGCAAGCCAAAGGACGCGCTGACCAAAGAGGATAAAAACGCACGCCGTGCCGCGTGGCGTAAGGCAGGTATCGAGATTTGTATCGAGCTGATCCAGGCGCTCCGCGCGATCGAGGGGGTCGCCGGTGTGCATATCATGGCGATCGAGTGGGAGGAGGCGGTGCGCCCCATAGTGGAGGGCGCCGGCTTGCTGCCGCGTCCGGCTGTCGCGCCGGTGGAGTAGGGAGCATGGACGAACTACGGATTAACTCGGAGCTGGCCGGCGCGATCATGGACCGGACAGGTGAAAACATTTATCTCTGTTACCAGTGTGGCAAGTGTACCAGCGGCTGTCCGCTGGGCGCATACTTCGACCGGCAGCCACACCAGATCATGCGCGCCATCCAGCTGGGGCAAGATGACATCGCGCTGACGGCACAGACGCCGTGGCTCTGCGCCGCGTGTCAGACTTGCACCACACGCTGCCCACAGGGGCTGGACATCGCCGCGATGATGGATTGCCTGACCCAGATCGCGCATGATCGCGGTATGGCGGCACAGGTGCCGGAGACCGCGATCTTTAGCAGCGCCTTCTTGCGTGAGGTTGCCCTCTGGGGGCGTGCCTATGAGCCGGGCCTGATCGTTGAGTTCAACCTGCGCAGTGGCAAGCTGTTGAATAATATGGATTTGGGCTTGCGCATGATCCGTAAGGGCAAGATCAAATATTTGCCCAGCATAGGCCGCCCGCCGCGCCGTGCCGCGCCCATCGCCGACGCTGCCGACGCCGTGGCCTACTATTCGGGCTGCTCGCTACATTCCACCGCCGCCGAGTACAATGCTTCGGCGCGGGCGGTCGCCGAGGCGCTGGGGGTGCGTCTTATCGAGCCGAAGGGTTGGGTCTGCTGTGGCGCAACCGCTGCGCATAAAACCAACCCCGATCTTGCGCTTCGGCTCCCGATGCGCAACCTTGCTCTCATCGAGCAGAGCGGCTTCGACACGGTGGCGATGCCGTGCGCGGCTTGCTTCAATGTGCATAAGACCGCGCTGCACAAGATACGCACGCAGCCAGAGCGTCGTGCCTGGGCCGAGGCGGACTTGGATTATGCCTATCAAGACCGGGTGCGGGTGGTCTCGATGAACGATCTAATCTTTAAGCGGGTCGGCACCGGGGCGCTGGCGGAGAAGGTCCGGCGTCCGCTCGAAGGACTGCGGGTGGTCTGCTATTACGGCTGCCTGCTCACCCGTCCCTCGGAGGTGACGGAGGCCGCGCACCCGGAGAACCCAACCGATATGGATAACATCATCAAGGCGTTGGGGGCCGAGGTGTTGGATTGGCCGGATAAAACGCATTGCTGCGGCGCGGCGCACGCGCTGGGCAAGATAGATATTGTGCTCGACCTCAGCCACGCCCTCATCGACAGCGCGCGCGCGGTGGGCGCAGATGTGATTGCGCTGGCCTGCCCAATGTGTCACTCCAACCTCGACGGGCGGCAGTTCCAGATGCAGGGGCTGGAGGGCACGATCCCGGTGCTTTACTTCACACAGCTTATGGCGCTCGCGCTGGGCCTTGATCCGGGCGTGGCGATGCTGAACAAACATTTGGTGGACCCACGGCCTCTGCTGCGAGAGAAGGGGATAATAGGATAATGTCTGGGGTGCCTGGCGCGCCTGGGGTTGAAACAAGCTGTCGGCTGCGCCGACCTTTGCCGGAGTCGCGCGTGCGTTGGGTCCGG
>CAZJBO010000357.1:0-3294 GCA_964544075.1 uncultured Anaerolineae bacterium | reverse complement strand
CACTGCGCTCATCTTCGACTTTGGCGGCGGCACGCTCGACCTAACCATCGCCCGGCTGGGCGGCAGCCATGCACCGGAGATTCTTGCTTCTCGCGGCGTCTTGGTGGGCGGCGATGATCTGGATATGCGCATCATGGAATCCCTGCTGAAATACTTTGGCGCCGGCAGCACCGTCAACGGTTACCCCTTCCCGCACGATATGCTCGACCTGCTGCTCAAATGGCAGACCATGCCCGAACTCTCGCGCCCTCAATACATGAACCAGATCAAAGACTTTAGACAAAACAGCAGCGATCCGGCCACGGTTGATGCGCTAGAGACCCTCGTCACCCGCAACGTGGGCTATAAGCTCTTCGCCGAAATTGAGCGCGTCAAGAAGGCATTGTCTAAATCCATCATCGCCAAGCTCGAATTTAGCTACGGCGCAATCAAAATCCGCGAGGTGCTGACCCGCACACAGTTTGAGCGCCTGATCGCCGAGGAGCTGGAAAGGGTCGAGACCGGCATCCACGCGGTGATGGACGCCGCCGAAGTATCGCCCGACGCGGTGGACGTGGTCTTGCGCACCGGGGGCACGTCGCTGGTACCGGCGTTCATCGCGATGTTGAGCCGTTTGTTCGGGACGGAGAAGGTCCAAGACGTCGCCCCGCTGGTATCGGTAGTGGGCGGCCTGGCGATCGCGGCACAGGCCGACGTCCCCACCGAACCGCCCTACGCCATCCGCTATGAGAGACCCGACAACCGCTTGCTCTCCGACATCCGGACCACCGGCAATCGGCCTTACGAGAAGTTCACGCTGCGCATCGATGCGCCTTGCTATACCAACAGCAAGGTGACCGTGTGCAAATGTCCCATACACCTAAGCGGCTTGCCTGCCATCCGCACCTCCGGCGCCGACCGCGATGTGTGTGCCGACGAGTTCCTGACCTTTACCCTCAAGCGCCCCGCGCGCGTCTATGTGGCTTACGAGGCTGCGGCAACCATCCTCCCCGCGTGGCTCCGGAGCTTTGAGGCGGCGCACGAATATATCGAGATTAAGGGCGAGTGGGTCGAGAAGACCTCGCTGCGTCTCTATTACAGAGATTTTCCGTCTGGTCAAGTCACGCTCGGTGGGAGCAAGGTATCTGGCTATGACGCGCTTCTGAACTACTTCGTCGTGGTGAGCGCGAAGGCATCGCCTGGGGGCGCCTGGGGTTGAAACCCCAGGCTAATAATAAGCCGTCGGCTGGCGCCGACCTTTGTGCGCGCACCTTCCGGGGTCGGCTTGGCCGACATATCGCGCTAGCCTGCGGTTGAACCGCAGGCCAAAGCCATGCCGACCTTGAGGGTGAGGAGGGATGCTGGTCTGCATCGCAAGCGCCTTAGCGTTCTTTCGCCGCCGCCTTCACCAGCGCCGGTACCTGCGCCAAAGCCTCCGGGAGCTTGCCGGGATCACGCCCGCCGGCGGTCGCGAAAGTGGGCCGTCCGCCGCCCCCGCCGCCTACCACCTTCGCCAGATGCTTAATGATATCCCCGGCTTTTATGCCTTCCTTCACCAGATCGCCGGTCACCGCCGCAACCAGATGTGGCTTCCCGTCGGTCACCGTCCCCAGCACCATCACGCCCGACTCCTGCCTGTCGCGGAACCAATCGGCCATCTGGCGGAGGGTGTCCACGTTCGCTTCGCCGACCTCTGCCGCCAGCACCGGGATGTCGGCCACCTGCTGGACCTTTGTCTCTAGCAACCTCTCGAACTCGACGTGCGCCAGCTTCGCGCGCATCTGTCCCAAGAGGCGTTTATCGGCCTTTAGGTTATTTTGCAGCGTGCGCAAGCGCTGTTGCAGATCAGCCGGCGTCGTGCCCAGCATCTCGGCGGCGCCTTGTAACAGTTGGAAGCGCTCGCTCATCATCGCCAGCGCGCCGCGCCCGGTCACAGCTTCGATGCGGCGCACACCGGCGGCGACGCTCTCCTCACCTGTGATGATGAACGGCCCGATGTGTGAGGTGTGCGTGACGTGAGTGCCACCGCACAGCTCATAGCTAAAGCACTCGTCGGATTCGCCCACCTTGATCGTGCGCACCCGGTCGCCGTACTTCTCGCCAAAGAGCGCCATAGCGCCTTCGGCGCGCGCGGTCTCAAGGTCCATGACCGCCGAAACCACCGGCATATCGGCAAGGATGACCGTGTTTACCGCCATCTGTATCTCGGAGAGCTGCGCAGACGTCAGCGCGGCCCCATGTGAAGTCGAAGCGCAAACGGTCGGGCGCGACCAACGAGCCGGCTTGCTGTACATGCCGGCCTAAGGTTCTGCGCAGCTGGCTGTGCAGCAGGTGTGTCGCGGTGTGGTTCCGCATAATGTCTATGCGGCGCGCGCGGTCAACCACGGTGTGCGCGGCATCGCCAACACGCGGGGTGCCCTCGACTACCTCGCCCACATGGACGATCAGGCCGCCGACCGGACGCCGCACTGCCTCGACATCGATGAGCCAGCGCGCCGCCTTGTTCTCGATCGTGCCGGTGTCGCTGACTTGGCCGCCGGCCTCGACATAGAAGGCGGTCTCCGGCACCACCACCTCGACGCGCTCGCCGGTGATCGCGGCATCTATGCGTTGACCATCGCGCAAGAGCGCCAGCACAGCGCCATCGGTGGTGGCAGGCCCATAGGGGTTGTTCTGCACGCCTCCCGCGCCGAGCAAGCCCTCGGCCTGCAGGCTTTCCAGGAGTGTGCTATAGAGTTCGGCGCTGGCGATGGTGCCCATCGCTTTGCCGCCCCCGCTGGCGATGGCGTGCGCTTCCATCTCGGCCCGGAAACCGGCGCGGTCCACGCTAAAGCCATGCTCGCCCGCCACGTCTTGTGTGAGTTCGAAGGGCAGGCCCAGGGTCGAGTAGAGGAAGAAGGCCTGTGTGCCGGAGAGTTCGCTTTGGCACTCCGCTTCGAGCCGTCCGAGCAAGTGTTCGAGTTCGGCAAGGCCACGGTCGAGCGTGCGACCGAAGCGCACCTCCTCTTGGGTGATCGCCTGACGGATCGCCTCGCGCTTCTCCAGCAGTTCGGTGTAGTGCGTGCCCATACTGTCGATCACGGCGTCGGCCACATCTGCCATAAAGGGCGCGACGAAACCAAGCTGTCGTCCGAAGCGTGCGGCGCGCCGCAGCACCATCCGGCAGATATAGCTCCGACCGGTGTTGCCCGGCGTCACGCCGTCGGCAATGAGGAAGGCAGCGGCGCGGGCATGGTCGGCGATGACACGGTAGGGTATGTATTGGGCTGCGCGCTCGGCGTCGCTGTGCCCGGCGAGTTCTTGGGTGCGCTTGAT
>CAZJBO010000356.1:0-3296 GCA_964544075.1 uncultured Anaerolineae bacterium | reverse complement strand
AATGTTACTTAATCCATTCTACTACAACTCTACCATGTATAACGCAGATTAGGCCACGAAGTTGCGTCGTTGGGTTTAGGTGATGTGGAGGCTGGTGTAGGTGTGCTATATCTGTATCGTCTGGGTCGCGTCGAGCACGAAGATGGTTGCGCGGTGCACTTTATCCTCTGGTCGGGATTGGCAGGCCTCCCGGATCACGGCGAGTGCGCTTTCGACTTGATCGTCTGCCACGCCGCACATTAGGGTAGTATTGCCGCGTCGCATAAAGCCGCCTGTGCTGCTGATCTGCGTCACGAGGTAATCATGTGCGATCAGTGCATCAGAGATGGCGTCTACCGTATCGGCGCGGACGATGGTCACGATGATTTTCATGGCGTTTTCGCTTTCTCGCTCGCTTAAATTTGTTCAAAATGCTCAATGTTGAGCACAAAGACCGTCGCACCGCCCACCTCGACCTCGATGTATCCGTGGCGGCTGATGGTATCTGCTATCCCGGTGATCGGCACGGCTTTGGTGCGGGTGCGGCGTTTGCAGTGCTTGCGTAGCAGGTTGATGATCTCTTCCACCCGTGTGTCGTCTGCGCCTATCAAGAGTGTGGTATTGCGCTCGTTCAGGAATCCACCCAAGCTCGACAGGCGCGTTACAACGTGGCACGCGCAGCTCAAGGCTTTAATCGCGGCATTAGCGTCACGGTTCTGGACGATTGCAATAATCAGCTTCATATTTTTTTAGGTGTTGCTTCGACGTTGCGATGAATTTGTTCCCCTATAGTATATAACCAAATTCGTTTGTTGTCTCGAAATTGCTTTTCACGCGCCGACCCGACTGTGCGATGAACGCGCGCAGCGCTTTATCCTCGCGCGCCCGGATGCGTTCGCGCCGGGCGAGCGCCTCGATATTGCCGGTGATTAAGATACGTCGTGCCGGTACATTTGCCAGCAGGTCGAGGACTGCGCGGTCCTGGCGGCGTACGACCGGTATCAGTTTAAGCATCAAGGCCAGGTCGAACCGGTGAGGCGCCTCTATCTGTTCCCAGCGGAAGTGCGTCAGGTCTGCCTTGATCGCGACCAGGCGTGCCGGCTTCACCCACCGTGCAAAGACTCGCAGTGTGCCGATGGCTGTCGCATCTCGGTCTATGGCGACGTAGTGTGTGGTGCCGGCTGTGTCAAAGGGATAGGCCAGGGCTTGTAGCCCGCAGCCTACGTCCAGAATCGACGCGGGCGTCTCGATCAAGCCGAACAATGTTTTGTAGAATGCGGCATGATCGCGTTCGGCAGTAGAGATATGAGTTCGCAGCAGTTTCTGACAGCTTGCTTCTATCGCTTCATGCGGCGCTCCCGCCGCGATCTGCGCCGCCAACTGCGCGCGCAGTGTTTCTTGGTCGGCGCCGCGTGCGTCTTCACGGCGATACCGGCGCAGTTGATAATATACTTGCTTGCGCGCCGCTTTGACGGCGTCCTTGTATGCGCGGAGCCGGGTCACGTCCTCGGCGGGGTGGCGCGTTTGTATCGCCTCGATGAGTCCCGGCTGTGCCGCGAATGCTTCGACAAGGGCGGTGCGTGCGGTTTCGGGGTCGGCACGGTAGCGTTGACAGATGGTTTGCACTTCGCGTGCCAAGAGGTCGGCAGGTATGTGTGGCGTGCTCATACCTGTTCCCAAGAAGGCGCAAGCTGGCTGTTTGGAAACCAGCGCATATGCTGTTCCAGCACCTCGGCCAGATAATCTTCCATTGCAGCATCACCCGCCGCGCGCAGCTCTGCAATGCGTTTGACCGTATCCATGATGGTCCAGAGGTTGTGCAGCGCCATAAGGCGGACATCTTCCCACACCCGGCTGCCGTGTGCCGCGCAGTACGGGCAGGGGCAGGCGTACGCTGCAACGGTTTGGGGGTCGCGTGCCGCACCGTAGCGTGTCATGTACCAGCCGCCCCGTGCAAAGTGTATGAAAGACGACGAGTCGAACACATCGCAGCCCAGCGCCGCATAGAAGGGCAGCTCGACCGGGTCACCGGCCCCGTAGAGGTGGATAGGGACCGTCGGCGGCACGACTGCGCGCGCCTGCCTGATGACCCTACAGGCAAAGCGGATGTGGTGGTTGCGCCCGAAGAAGGGCACCAGACTCCCCAGCGCAATATAGCGTAGTCCTAGATCTACCAGCGCATGGATCGACCGCGCGCGTAGGTCGAGGAAGCGCCCCCCTTGTTGCACACCGGCCAGTATCGAGCGGTCGGCCAGCTTGAGACCTTGCTCGATGTGTTTGAGGGTGTCGTTGAGCTTGCGGTTGGCGGTCTTCCAATTATCACGCGGGGGAGTGATGAGGTCAAAGGGTGAGATTATGTCTGCGCCTATGGCTTGCTGAAACTTGATGATCTTCGAGTTTTTGAGGAAGACCTTGCCGCCGAGCGCTTGGTATGCGCCGGAGTCGGTCATCACCAGCCCATCAAAGCCCAAGAGTTGTTTTACGTCCATGTCCGGCCCGGTGAGCGCTTCGCGGAGGGTGCGTTGTTTATAAAGCAAGAAGCCGTTGGTGATGATGCCGCGCACGCCGAAGTCTTCTACCAGCGCGCGCGCGTCTAGGAAGGGATTCGCGCGTTCGAATACGGGGAGAAACAGCGGGCTTTGGTAAATTTGGCCGGTGTCGGTCGTGATTGCTGCCATTTGTTCTATACTTTGCCTGGAGCGGCGCAAAGATCATCCATATCTTTAAGCATACCCTATGCCGGGCGCTGCCGTAAGCCCTAGAGAGATAAACGCGAACAGGCCCTCTGGTGTAGAGAGGGCCTGTCGTGGGCCTGGCTTGAAAGAAGGATTTGTCAGGCTTTGATGATGCAATCGACCGGGCAAACCGCGACACATTGCGGTTCATCATAGTGGCCTACGCATTCGACACACACGTTCGGGTCGATCACGTAGATTTCATCACCTTCGGAGATGGCATCGACCGGGCATTCGGGTTCGCAGGCGCCGCAGGAAATGCAATCATCGGTAATTTTCATAGCCATTGGATTTGACCTCCCAAAGCAGAGTTCGTTTATCGCGTTACCTTCGCGTGTGAATCCTACACCTCTCTTGGGCATTTGTCGATGACAAGCGTAAGGCATATCACCGCCAACTGTCATAAAATCGTCGCCGACAAGTATCATCCGGTTAGGCGTGCAGGGCCGCCGATCGCCGATCGCCGGATATCGAGGATGCCGTGGACCGATTGCAGCTGTGCCTCGACCTGGTCGGCATCCTGGGGTGCGCAGAGGCAGTGGACGTTTTGTCCCGGCGCGATGCAATAGCCGACCGAGAGAC
>CAZJBO010000355.1:0-3307 GCA_964544075.1 uncultured Anaerolineae bacterium | reverse complement strand
GGCGTCTTGTGTTTGCTCGTGGCGGTGGCGCGAGGCTAGGGTTATGACGACCCCAGAGCATTGTATGCGCCTGAGGATGTTTTACCCTGAACGGCAAATTTCTATGCTATAATGGCCCTATCCACATCAGGTGTGGTACCTTCTTAATCGTCTTCACAAGCTATCAGGAGGATAGAACCGCATGAAGAAAGCATTCCCTGCTTTGTTGATATTCGCATTGTCGATTGCCGTCATCCCGGCACAGGCGCAAGAAGACACGCTCACCGTGCTCTGCACGCCACAGGAAGATTGGTGTGTGCTCATGACCCAGGCATTCGAAGAGGAAACCGGCATCTCCACTTCCTATGTGCGCATGTCGTCCGGCGAGTCGTTGGCCCGACTGCGTGCCACCGCCGACAACCCGGAGTTTTCCGTCTGGTGGGGCGGCCCGGCTGATGCTTTCATCGCCGCAACCGAGGAAGGCTTGCTAGAACAATACGAATCGCCCAACGCTGAGGTCATCGCCGATCAGCACAAAGACGCCGACGGCTACTGGACCGGCGTCTATGTGGGCGCGTTGGGCTTCTGCTCGAACGTTGAAATCCTAGACGAGCTGGGTGTTGACCCGCCGACATCATGGGCCGACCTGCTCAACCCAGACTTGCAAGGCAACGTCGCGATGGCGCACCCCGCCACCTCCGGTACCGCCTTCACCACCTTCTGGACCAACGTCACGCTCGCCGCCGATGCGCTCGAATGGCCCGACGGCAAGACCGACGAAGACGGTGAGGAGATCGAAGGCACCGGCTTGGGCTATGACGAAGACGGCTTCCCCACCGAAGAAGCCTACGACAACGCCTTTGAATACTTCGCCAAGCTGCACCAGAACATCCTCCAATACACGCGCTCCGGCTCCGCACCGGGCCGCATGGCCGGTGCCGGCGAGATCGCCGTTGCCATCATCTTCTCGCACGACTGCGTCAAGCTCCAACAAGAGGGCTTCGAGGACATCCTCGTATCGACCTTCCCCGAAGAAGGCACCGGTTACGAGATCGGCGGTATGGGCATCATCAAGGGAGGCCCTGAGCCGGAGGCTGCCCGGATGTGGTACGATTGGGCATTGACGGCAGAGGTTCAGGGGCGCGCCCCTGAGGTCAACTCCTTGCAGCTGCCCACCAACCCCGACGCCCCCGTATCTGAGCTATCGGTGAACCTGGATGACATCACCCTGGTGAACTATAATTTCAAGGCCGCCGGGATGAACCGCACCGATATGGTCGAACGCTTCGACGCCGAGATCGCGCCGCAGCCGACCGAGTAAACTACACTTTTGATATAGGACCGTTATGCCCCCGTCAGCGCTGGCGGGGGCAGTCTGTGTTTAAGAGGGGAGAGCTTGGGCTATGTTTTCACCACGCCGCCACATCAACCAATTCCGCCGCATTTTCCAAGACCCGATTCTTGCCATCGGCCTTATTGTTGTTGTCGTTTTTCTTTTGCTCGTCGTCATCCTGCCCATCTTCGCGATGGTCGGTGAGAGCGCTTCCCCCGCTGGCCTCCCGCTCTTTGATAAATACCTCAGCAGCAGCACATATCAGACCATCATCACCAACACCGTGGTCATGGGCCTGTTGGTCGCTGCTGCCGGCACCGGGCTTGGCTTCCTCTTTGCCTACGTGCAGGTTAAGGTAAAGGCACCCTTCAAGCGTCTGATGCATATCGTTGCGTTGATCCCTATCATCTCGCCGCCCTTTGCCGTCGCCACTGCGACCATCGTCTTGTTCGGGCGCAACGGCTTGATCTCCAAACGTATGTTTGGCGTGCGCTATGACATCTACGGGCTGGATGGGCTGATGCTGGTCCTCTCACTCTCATACTTTACAGTCGCCTACATGAACCTCAAGGGTATGATGCAGGCGCTCGACCCCGCGCTCGAAGAGGCCGCGACCAACCTGGGCGCGAGCAAGTGGCGCATCTTCCGCACCGTCACCGTGCCGATGCTGATCCCCGGCATCTTGGGGTCGTTCCTGCTCCTTTTCGTCGAATCGATCGCCGATCTGGGCAATCCTTTGGTGATGGGAGGCAACTACGAGGTGCTCTCGACCCGGATTTACATCTCTGTGATCGGTCTTTATGATACGACCGCCGCAGCCGTGCTATCGGTGATTCTGCTGGTGCCTTCGCTGACCGTCTTCATCGTCCAGCGCTACTGGGTGAGCCGTAAGTCGGTCGTCTCGGTGACCGGCAAGCCCAGCGGCTCTCCCCAGATGGTCACCACCCCATGGGTGCGTTGGCCGTTGTTCGGGGTAACGATGTTCATCACCCTCCTCATCCTGTTGATCTACGCGACGATTTTCGTCGGTGCCTTCACCCAGGTGTTGGGCGTCAAGGACAACTTTACGTTGGACCATTTCGACTTCGTGATAAACGGCTATGGCTCGGAGGCGATGTCTGATACGACCTACCTATCGGCGATCGCAACCCCCCTGGCCGGTCTTCTTGGTATGCTCATCGCCTTCTTGGTTGTGCGCAAAGAGTTCCTGGGGCGTGGCGCTCTCGACTTCGCTACCATGCTCGGCATTGCCGTGCCGGGGACGGTCTTGGGCATCGGGTTCCTATTGATGTTCAATAACCCCATCAAGCTATCGCTGCCGTTCTTGGGCGGCGAAGACCCCCTTGCAATCACGCTCATCCCGAAGCTGGCGGGCGGGCGGGCGGTGTTCGGCGGCGCGCTCGCCATCGTCATCGTCTTCATCGTGCGCAGCGTCCCGGCGGCGCTGCGGTCGGGCGTGGCGGCGCTCACACAGATCGACCCCGCCATCGAGGAGGCATCTATTAGCCTGGGGGCAGATAGTGCGCGCACCTTCTTGAAGATCACCTTGCCGTTGATACGCCCTGCGTTCTTATCCGGCCTCATCTACGCCTTTGCGCGCTCGATGACCTCGCTCTCGGCCATTGTCTTCCTGACCACGCCCCATACCAAGATCATGACACACCAAATCCTCAACGAGGTCGAGAACGGACGCTTTGGCAATGCCTTTGCGTATTGCGTCATTCTCATCACCATCGTGCTGACGGCGATCGGCATTATGTATATTATGGTCGGTTCTACCACCGGCGCGGAACGTTCGCTCGAAGGAGGCGCTTAAAATGCCAGGCAGCGGTAAACCAGAAGGTATAGGCGATGTGCGCCTTGAGGGTATCGTAAAAGAGTTCCCGCGCCGCGAGGGTGTCGGCGTGGTGACGGCGGTAGACAACATATCGCTCACCATCAAGAGCGGTGAGTTTGTAACCTTGCTAGGTCCGTCGGGCTGCGGTAAGACTACCA
>CAZJBO010000354.1:0-3308 GCA_964544075.1 uncultured Anaerolineae bacterium | reverse complement strand
GTCATCCACACCGGGCAAGAGCTGCTTATCAAAGCGGCGGATGATGCGGAAGCTACGACCGATGCGGAGGCAGCGGATGCAGCGGCTTCGGATGACGGTGCAGAGGCCGCCGACGACGGCGGGTCTGTAGACACGCTTCCCCCGCTGCCCACCGCGCCCCCGCAAGAGATTGCGGCGGCCTCTGTGACCGACGTCACGGTGGGGAACCTTTGTGTGTTGGTTTTCGATGACGTCAATCGGAACGGTGTGCGCGACCCCGGCGAAGGCTTGCTGGGCGGCATGGTGGTCACGCTCGACGACGGACGCCAGCAGATCAATTACACGACCACAGGCATTAGTCCCAACGAGCCGTACTGCTTTATGGGGCTAAAGGCAGGCAACTATAGCTTGATGTTCAGCGGCGCCGACCTTGCCTCGACCGCGCCTTCGCCCAACGTGCGGGTGGCGGTGCCGGGCAGCCAGACCGTGCAGGTGGAGCACGGCGCGGTATCGTTGCGCGCCGGTTCTGCCGACTCTCCCGCTGCAGAGCGCGCGAGCGGCCTATCTGCCAACACCGCGAAGCGTCTGGCGCTTGCGCTCTTTGGCGCGGCGGGTGTGGTAGTGTTGATGGCGTTGATTGGAGGCTTTATCTTCCTGGTGTTTGTGCGATAATACTTGGACGGAGCCTCGGCAGGGGGAGGCATGGCGACACGGGGCTGGGAGGTTCGGCGGCTGGTGCCAAGCGATATGAGCGCGTTGGCAGCGTTTGCATCGCGGCAAGGCTGGCCGCATCGTGAGACGGAATGGCGGCGGCTGCTCGACCTGGGAGGCGAGGGCTGTTTTTGTGCATCGCGCGCGGGGCATGATGCGATCATCGGCACGGTCACGAGTGTGGTCTACGGTGATGCGGCGTTAGCCTGGCTCGGCATGATGTTGGTAGACGTCAATCACCGTCGGCAGGGGGTGGGCACTGCGCTGATGACGGCTTGTTTGCAGCATATGCACAAGCTGGGTGTGCCGCGCGTGATGCTCGACGCCACCGATGCAGGGCAGCCTCTCTATGAGAAGTTCGGGTTCCGCGCGCTCTACCGTGTGCATCGCTGGCAAGGGCAGGCCACCGAGTTCTTCGGGCGGCGTTCAAGGCGGCTGAAGACGGTCGATATGCGGGCGGTAATCGCCTTTGACGAGCTGCGCTTTGGTGTGGGGCGTGGACGGGTGCTCTTGCATCTGCAAGCCGAATTCCCACGTCTGTGTTGGATCGACCGCGACAAACGCGGACGTGTGCAAGGATATCTGTTTGCGCGGCGTGAGGGCGCACGGGTCATCATCGGGCCGTGGGTGCACGACTCTCCGTGGGCGGCGACGACACTGTTGCACACGGCGATGGGTGCGGTGCGGGGTACCGATATCACGGTCTTCTTGCCGGATTGTAACCTTGCGGCGACGCCGATTGCACAAGACCATGCGCTGCGGGCGATATCTCATACGACGCGCATGATCTGGGGGGATGCGGAACCGCCGGATGGCTGGCCCGCCTCGATCTTTGGGGTAACCTCGCTAGCGCTGGGCTGAACGTCTGTATGCCGAATGTAGCTGCCGATAGCACTGATGCCACCGGCAGCGCTTGCTTGTGGACGCTTACGATGCCAGCTCGGAAGTGCAGTGTGGGCAGCGGGTCGCCTTGATAGGAATCTCGGTTGCGCAGTATGCACATTCTTTAGTCGTCGGCGCTGCCGGCGCTTCTTCTTGTACCATCACCCGATTGATCGCCTTGACCATCAGGAACATCGCGAAGGCGACAATGATGAAGTTAATCACGGCGTTCAAGAACAAGCCGTAGTTAATCGTCGCAGCGCCGGCCTCTTGCGCCGCCGCCAGCGAAGCATACCCGTCGCCCGACAGATCGATGAATAGGTTAGAAAAATCTGCCCCGCCAAGCAGCAGTCCAATCGGTGGCATAATGATATCGTTTACCAGCGAGGTAACGATGGTTGAGAAGGCCGCGCCGAGGATGAAGCCGACGGCCAGGTCAATCACGTTGCCGCGCATGGCAAACTCTTTGAACTCTTTCAACATTGGGGTCCCCCTTTGCTAAATAATACGTGCATAATGCTAGCTTAAATAGAAACATGAGTTTTGTCAAAGCCGCCACACGGTGCGGGGTGCATCGGTGACGGCTTTGAACTGTTAGGCTATGGGCGTGGCGTCTCTCTATGCGCCCCACTTGCTGTGGAACACACCCTCCTTATCGATGCGTAGATAAGTGTGCGCACCGAAGTAATCGCGCTGCGCCTGTATGAGGTTGGCGGGGAGGCGCCCGGTGCGGTAGTCGTCGAAGTATGCCAGCGATGCGCTCATCGCCGGTGTGGGTATGCCGTGTACGGCGGCCAACGCTACCACACGCCGCCACGCACTCTGTCGGCTGGTTACGGCCTGGGCAAAGGCCGGATCGACCAACAGGTTGACCGGCATCGGGTCTTTGCTAAAGGCATTCATGATGTCATCCAGTAGCTTGGCGCGGATAATGCAGCCCGCCCGCCAGATGCGCGCTACCTCGCATAGGTCCAGGCCCCACTCGTGCTCTGCCGAGGCTTTGCCCAGCATCGCCATGCCTTGCGCATAGGATGTTATCTTCGAGGCATACAACGCGGCGCGCACATCGTCGAGCAGGCTTGTCACGTCACCATCAAATCTCGCCTGTGGCCCGGCGAGCACTTTCTCGGCGGCCATACGTTCTTCTTTGTAGGAGGAGGTGATCCGTGCGATCGTAGCCGCCGTGACCGTGGGGATCGATGCGCCGAGTTCGAGCGCGTCTTGGCTGGTCCAACGGCCCGTTCCCTTCTGGCCTGCCGCATCCAACACCATCTCGACCAGGGGATTCCCGGTCTCTTCGTCAACCTTGCGGAAGATGTCGGCGGTAATCTCAATGAGGAAGGACGACAGTTCACTTTTGTTCCAGGCATCAAAGGTCTCCGCGAGCTTGGGCGCTTCGAACCTACCGATGCGGCGCAAGATGTCGTAGGCCTCGGCGATGAGTTGCATATCGCCATACTCGATGCCGTTGTGTACCATCTTGACGTAATGCCCCGCGCCGCCCGGACCCAGGTATGTCACGCACGGGCTGCCATCCTCGGCGGCTTTGGCCGAGAGCGCGGTGAAGATCGGCTCAACCTTTGCATAGGCATCTGCGGTGCCGCCGGGCATCATGCTCGGCCCCCAGAGCGCGCCTTCTTCGCCGCCGCTCACACCGACGCCCAGGAAGCCTATGCCGTCTTTGTGCAGCGACTCCATGCGGCGCTCGGTATCTTTGTACCACGAGTTGCCACCGT
>CAZJBO010000353.1:0-3313 GCA_964544075.1 uncultured Anaerolineae bacterium | reverse complement strand
CTCATCAGCGGCAATCTTGACAACCGGGTGGTCGATGGGCGCGGCTTGCTCATCGGAGGCCTAGAGGGAGCGATGCGCTACAAGCGGGGCCAATCACAATATACCGACCTTGAGATGTGGTATAAGATATGGCGCATGACACCGCGCCTATTGTTCAACCGCGCACGTTATGGGCGTGCCATCGACATCTTGATAACACACGCCGCCCCGCGCGGCATACACGACTTGCCCGACCGACCGCACCAGGGGTTCCGGGCATTCTTGCCTTTCATGCGCTGGTTCAGACCCCAATATTTGCTCCACGGCCACATCCACATCTGGGATAACCGCACGGTGACCAAAACACGCTACCACGACACCTGGGTGGTCAACGTATATCCCTGGCGCATCATCGAAGCCGTGGCGAATGCGGTCGGGAGGTCCACCGACGGCGACGCTTCATAGCGCCAACGCAGGCACGATAAACCGCCATAGTGCATAAAGGTCCAACGTCGCCAACGCCAACCACAGCCCTACCGCCGGCACCCATCGTGACCATAGCGGCAGGCGATAGCGCCCTAGCATCGGGCCAACCAGCGGACGTATCCAGCCATCCAAGCCCACCGCCACCCCAAAAGCCAACGCCGTCAGCGCCGGGAATAGATAGCGACCCTGATGTTGCACATACACCAAGTTGTAGAGCACATACTGCGCCGTGGTCAGCAGCAGCGCGAGCGCCAGCAGCGCCACCCCTCCGAGCTGCGCGGGCGTGAGCTTATCCTCTTTCTTATAAAGGTTGCGCGCTATGCCCAACACAACCCCCGTCAGTACAAAGCCAACAAAGAGCTTCAGCAATGCATAAACCCATCCGGGCATCGGCACCGCCATCCAGCCAAACTGCCCCCAGAAGCTGTTGAACGTAAAGCGCGTGAAACGGTCGAGCCAGCCGTCAAAGCCGTGGTCGGCGATCCAGTCTTCAGTGCGCGGCTGATTGATAACCACAGTATCATGCCGCGCCAGCCCGGTGACATCGGGGAACCCATACACGCCGACGTTGCGCAACCACCACGGAGCGTTTACCAACGCCGCAACCACCACCACCCAAAGCACCGCCAGACATAGGCGGCGCCACACCCGCGCCCGGTCTACAAAGCGCCAACGCCAAAACACCGCCAGCAGCGCCACCCCCAGCGTGAAGTAAGCCGTTGTCTTGCTGAGGCCGCTCAGCCCGACGAGCAGACCAAGCAGCGCAGGGTGGGGCCGCCGCCCCCTCCAACCAAGCATTTCATCGCCGCGCAGATATAGGAGCGACGCCAAAGTCGCTCCGCCGATGCACAGCTCGGCCAAGCCATCGTTGTTGACACCGGCCATGAACGCAACATGCTGCGGCACAAAGGCCACGAATGCCGCCGCCGCCAACGCCATCCAGGGACGCAATGGGAATAATATACGCACAGCTGCCCAAGCCAACAGCACCACACCGGCCCCCAACACGACCGAGAACAAACGCATCACGGCCAGGCTGCCACCGCTGAGCGCAAACACCGGCCACTGTAAGAGGTAGTACAACGGGGGTTGGTGATCCTCATACTGCACCGTGCTCAACTGCCCTGTGATGGCGGGGTCGAAGCGCGCGCCGGTCAGAGCACTGAGGTAGGCTTGATCGTAGTCCCCGGCTTCCATCAGAGGGCAACAGCCGTCCGCGTCAAGCTGTGCAACATAGTTATAGTGGGCGGGTTCGTCGGGAACCTGCCAATCGGGGGTATATAGGGCATAGAGCGTGCCGACGATTAAATATGTGACGACAAGAAGGACAAGCGCAGGCTTTTCAAACGACCAGTCTGTGGGGTAATCGTTCATTGCTTGGGTCAATCTCGTAGGTATGAGGAAGGGAAAGGAGATGGGAGGGTACTACCAGCCGATTCTGCCTTCGGGCCTAACGCCCGACGTCAAAACACAGGCTAAAGCCAACTCACTGTCTTTTGCCTGGAGCTTTAACTCCAGACCGAGCAGTTACGCGGGGGGGTGCATCTAGGTGCACCCCATGTTTCAAAAGAGCGGGCGACGGGACTCGAACCCGTGACGTCCAGCTTGGAAGGCTAGCATTCTACCACTGAATTACACCCGCAACTTCACCAATTATGATACACGGTATCACCGCCAAAATCAACCTACTGATGCGCGGCGGGGGGCATCAACAATTATCACTAAAAGGCGCGGTGTGTTGACACGCCTTCCTCCAGCCAAGAGTTAACTTGATTTTGATCTTGTATTTATTCAGTTTAAATGCGTGCGTGATAAACTCTTGGTAGTTCATTTTTATAGTAAGGAGCCTTTTACAGATGTTTTCTCGTTACTTCCATATACTATGTCTAGCCAGCTTGCTCATCGGCGTATTGACGTTCGGCATGGCACCCGCCAGCGCCGACGAAGGCAACACCAACCCCGCCCCGGTCACCGATTGCGGCGCATGGGACTTCACCCACGTTATACTCAACAATATCGACGGTCAAGTATTCAACATATCGTTTGAGTGGATGCCCTTTGACGGGGCGGCCACCTATCGCTTCAAGCTGCACCGCCAGGGCACCGCCCCCTTCGAATATCTACTCTACGGCGACCTGGGCACACTCGTTGACGTCTCGGACCTTGAGCCGAACGTAGCGGGCGCCTACACCTTCATGGTAACCGCCTATGATGCCAACGGCGCCGCGCTCTGCACCACCTCTATAGAAAAACACAGCTTTGAGATCGTCTCAGTCTATGTCTATGCTCCCCCCGCACCAGCTTCAGCACCGACCCCCACGCCCACTGAATGTACTCCATACGTTGTAGTGCTACCCGGCAGCCCCTACACCGGCGCAGCCGACATCACGCCCGGCGGCGATAACTACGATGGGCGCGGGCTGGACTGTGGCGCCACCATCCACGGCAACAACAACAGCAACATTATCTACGGCACCCCCTACGACGACGTCATATACGGCTACGGTGGCGACGATGAAATCCACGGTGACTTCGGCGATGATACGATCTACGGTGGCGCGGACCAGGACGTCATATACGGCGATACCGGCAGCGACAGCATAGAAGGCGACACAGGCACGGATATGCTCTTCGGCGGCTGGGATAACCGGAACGGCCAAAACCGTGACGATATCGGCCACGACAGCGTAAGCGACACCGGCGGCGACGACGGGGACAGGCTCTTCGGTGGCAACAACAACAGCGATAACAGCGCCGGGAACGATGGGAACGATACCCTTATCGACAGCGACGGCAACGGAGACTTCCTGTTCGGCGGCAACCTCAACCTCGCAATAGGCCACAGCTC
>CAZJBO010000352.1:0-3315 GCA_964544075.1 uncultured Anaerolineae bacterium | reverse complement strand
TGCACCGTTGGGTCCGATGAGGCCGGCGATTGTCTGTTCAGGGATCGTCATATCGACACTCTGCACGGCGGTGAGGCCGCCGAAGCGCTTTGTAACGCCGGTCGCCTGGAGAACGGCGGTTGTGTTTGTGCTCATGCTTTGCCCCCTTCCGTTAGCTCGGCCTCGGTGTTCTCTTCGTCCTCTGTCTGTTCCAACCGGCTGATGGTGCCCGGCAGCAGGCCTTCTGGCCGCACGAGCATCATCACTACCAACAGCGCACCGAAGGCTAACATACGATAGTCGGCGAACTCGCGCAGCACTTCCGGCAGGCCGATGAGGGCGAACGCGCCCACTACCACGCCGGGGATGCTCCCCAGCCCACCGATGATGATGAGGCTGAGCACATTGATCGACACCATGAGTGTAAAGCTGTTGGGGAAGATCGAATGCAGCCACGCGCCGAAGATTGCCCCACCGATACCGGCGAAGGTCGCGCCGCTTGCGAAGGCCAACAGCTTGGTGTTCACCAGATTGATGCCCATCGCCTCGGCAACGTCCTCGTCCTCGCGCATCGCCATCCACGAACGGCCCAGCCGCGATTGGCTAAGGCGATAGACGAAGAACCCTATCACCAGCACGCTGATGATAACCAAGTAATATATCTCGTTGGCGCTCGACAGCACTATCGGGTCGCTCAACGTCTTGCCCAAGTCGCTTAGGAACGGGACCTTTCGCAGCGGTTCGGATAGCGCGGTAAGGTTGAGCGTCGGTGAGGGGATGTCTGTCACGCCCTGTGCCCCGCCCAGGTAATCGGCGAAGGTGTCGGAGAGGGCGACAATGCGGATAATCTCACCGAAGCCCAACGTCACGATCGCCAGATAGTCGCCGCGCATCCGCAGCACAGGCACGCCGAGCATGACGCCTGCCAGCCCCGCGATCAAACCGGCAGCCGGCCATGCTGCCCAGAAGGGTAACACCGGGATGCCGCCGCCACACCAAGCGTCCCACTTTGCGTCGTCGAAACTTGCCGGGTCCCAAGCATCACGGCTTGCCCGGAAGGTGTTGCTCGCGGCCAGGTTGTTTGGCTCAAGATAGGGCTGGACCTCCGCACGGTGGTTCACTACGGCGGCCACATCACCGGCGACCAGTGCGCTTATCGCGGCATCGAGCGTGTTGAACTCAATAAGCTGGGCGCGGCGGATCATGTTGGCGGTGTGGGTGGTGGGCGAGCCGCTGACTACGCCGACCGTCTCGCGGGTGAGCGCGCGGAAGTTGCCATCAAACGCGCCTTCGTCTGCGCGCGCTTGTTGTACTACTACGACGCTGTCGCCGGGCGGGGGGCAGGTAATCATGTTGGGCGTGGTCATGACGCCGGTGGCGTATGCGCCGATGGCGAAGAAGGCCACATAGCCCAAGTCGAGCAGACCGGCATACCCCACTACGATGTTAAGCCCCAACCCCATGAGCACGTATAGGCCCACATTGCCGAGGATGTTGGAGATGTATTGGTTGTAGCCGATGATCGTCGGGATCGCCAGAAGCAGTATGACGCCGACTACGGTGATAGTGGTGCGCACGCTGCGCTTTTGCGCTTTGCCGAGCCTGCCATAGCGTTTTTGGGCTGCTGCGCCGTTTGTCTTGCCGAAGAGTTGCAACGCGGTGAGCAATGCGGCGATCAGGATTGCGACGCCGAGCGATACTTGGCCGCCGGCTTGCATGATGCCCAAGATCAGCAGCAGGGTGATGAACGACATACCCATGTTGTGCACCGAGACCGGCGCCATGCTCAGCAGCGCGCCCAGCAGCGCGCCTATCGCGCTTGCTATGAGCATCAATAGCGCTCCGTTCGCTTTGCCGAACAATCCTTCAATAAATATGGTGTTTTCAGCGCTTGGGTCGATGAGCAACAACAGCCCAAGCACGAGCGCACCGGCCAACAGCCCCGCGATTAGGCTGCGCAAGAGCGCCGCGCGCAGTGGGCTGGCGGCTTGCGTGTCGGAGAGGGCGCCGGTGATATGGCTTGCCAAGCGGTCGCCATAGTCTCCGGCGGCGAGGTAGCCCGCGCCGATCCAGAAGGTGGCGATGAGAGCATCTGAGAGGTGTAGTAACCCGTTGATCTGGTCTTGCAGCAAGCCTACCAGCAGCGTCATGAGCACGGTCACGAGCACTATTGATTGTGTCCGCCGTGGGACTCTGATAAGGAGCGCGCCAAGTGCTCCCAGCAGCACGCCGCCGACGACCATGATGAGCAACCCGGCGGCCTCACTCTGCTTGAAGGCGAGGATGTCGAGCAGTTCGGGTGAGACGTTGGTGAAGACGCCGCGCAGGTCTATGCGCCGTGCAAATATCGTGAACAAGGCCAGAGATGTGCTCGCAATCCCGGCGGCGACGGCGCCATTAAACGCCAGGGCGCCTAAGCCTTCTATGCGTTTGCTTGTACGTCCGGCGGCGCCATATCCGGCGCCCAGTGCCAGGCCGATAAGCATGAAGTGGTTTAGGTTGATTGTGTTGGTGATGACTTCTTTTTTGTCGAATGCCGCCGGGGTCCCGATCAGGGTTATGAACAAAATAGCGCCGGCGAAGATCAGGCCCAGGTTGAGCGTGCTGCGTTCGAGTTTGATCTTTGTCTTGATCTCTTGCATGATGTTTATGCCTTCTTCTCTGAGAGCACTTCGCCGATGATGCCGGTGGGCCGGAAGATCAGAATTAGCACCAGCATAGAGAAGGCGATGACGTCTTTGAGCTGGTGTGGGATGCTCAGCAGGCCGGGGGCAACCGATTCGGTGAGGCCGAGCGCAAAGCCGCCGAACATCGCGCCGGGTATGTTGCCGATGCCGCCCAACACGGCGGCGGTGAAGGCTTTCAGGCCGGGCAAGAAGCCCATCATGTGGGTGACCTGGTGGGTGTAGAGCGCGAAGAGCACACCGGCGGCGCCTGCCAGCGCTGCGCCGACCACGAAGGTGTTGACGATCACCTTGTCTACGTCAATGCCCATCAGCGCGGCGATGTCTTTATCTTCTGCTACGGCGCGCATGGCTTTGCCGGCCTTTGTGCGCTGTACGTACCAGTAGAGACCGCCCATCATGAGCAGGGTAGTGATGAAAATGACGAAGATAAACGGTTGGATGACTATGTTGATGTCGTTGCCGAATAATGAAAACTCGACCGGGTATTTGCCGCTGATGAGGTTAATGCCCTTGCCGTCCTCCAGGTTGGGGAAGAGTTGGGGGAAGGCGAAGAGCGATACGTCGGGATAGACTTTAGTGCTGCTGCCGAAAAGCCCTCGGAAGGCTTGCTGCAAAAAGGTTGAGGCGCCTATGGCGGTGATGAGCGGCA
>CAZJBO010000351.1:0-3325 GCA_964544075.1 uncultured Anaerolineae bacterium | reverse complement strand
GGGGTGGGCTTATGCCGACGCGGGGGGCGGGGTCGGGGGAAGGTGCGTGCCGCTGTGTATGCGCCCAAGCCAAGCGCCAGGGCAAGCATCCCGACTGCAAGCAGCGGTTTACTTGGTCGCACCCGGCGTATCCGAGGTTTTTGCTTCGATGATGCCATGCTCAAGCAGCACTTCGCTGATGATCTCTTCGACTTCTTCGGGAGTGCACGGCTTAATCATATACGCAGCGACATTGCGCAGTTTGCCCATCAGCCGGTTGGCAGCATCACCGTGTGCGGTAATCACCACAACCGGGGTGCTGAACTGGCCGTTCTCATCCTTCACAGCATCCAAGATGCGCCACCCGCGCATATCCGGCAGCCCCAGGTCTAGCAAGACCAAGTCCGGGTTTTCTTCCTGGATGGTAGCAATGGCCTTCGCGCCGTGGGTAGCATGGAGCGGTTTCATCGATATGCGCTCGACCACAGCAATTATAATTTCGGCAAGATCAATAGTATCTTCGACAATTAGGACTTTCGCCTGCACTTCGCTCATGAGTCTGTCTCCATAAAAAGCTGCCCACAATAAATCGGGCGGCGTTTCACAGCAATGATTATAGCAAAATATGAGCAAATTTGGGGAAATTTGCGGAAGTCCATATCAATGTCCCCGACACGGCAGCCTCACCCCTTCTGACGCACGCGCGCAGCGTTGGATGCTGCACCGTTCGGCGACAACGTATCTGTGTGCTCCAAAGTGGCGGTAAGCGCCAGCATCAGTGCATAGATATAATTCAAGTCTACCACAAAAAAGGGCGTATCCACCAAACCGTGCGCCATAAAACACGCCATAGCGCCCATAAAACCGGCCACCAACACAGCGCCCCCCTGCCGCGCGCGCCACACACGCCACGCCGTGCGCCAGAACACCGTCTGCATCCCGACCGCCAGCGCCAAGCCCACAATCCCCAACCTTGCCCAATGGTCAAGGAAGTAATTATGCGCGTGCGAGAGGTTCGGCTCGGTCCAGCCCGCCGGCAAGATGTACCGGCTTCGATACTGGTAGAGGAATTGGTCCGGCCCCACCCCGGTCACGGGATGTTCTCGAATCATATTCACCGTGCCCTGCCAAACCAGCCGACGGATGAAGGTTGTGCCGCTCGAAAGATCGGTCACATGCGCCATACGCGGCAAGAACCGCGCGAGCGGGATGAAGAGCAGCGCCGCCATCAACGCCAGCCCTGCCAAGATCGGCAACGCACGCCGCCCAAGCCGGAGCATCAGCACGGTCGCCAACGCCGCAGGGAAGCCCAATAGCACGAAGCCCATCGACTGGGTGAGCGCTCCGGCACAGAGCATCAGCAACCCCGCCGATGCATAGACGGCCCGCCGTCGGTCGAGGCCCCCAACGCCAACGATGCCCATCACCAACCCGATGCACGCGCCCAAGAACAACGCAGCGTTGTTCGGCGAGCCATACACGCTCGCCAGTCGGCGCGCGCCCTCCTCTGCGATGATGACCTGTGTCCCGCGTGCGAAGTGAAACAAGCCCACCGCCGCCACCAGCGCCCCCGCCGCCACCAACCCATCTATCAACCACCACAGGTCCCGCGCGGCACGGCGCGACGACAGCGTCGTGCGCAACATCAGGTAGAACAGAGCCGGTTCTATCAGCACAACCCGCAGCTCACGCAGCGCCTCGGTGCGGAAGGCTGCCCACGTCACCCCAAGCGCGCCCATAACCACCAAACCCAGCCACACCCAATCCGCCGGGTGCCAGGCTCCGGCAGCAGGGAAGGCACGGCGGCCCTTTGCCCGGCGCACCAGAGCGCGTGCCGCCCATGCCGCCGCCGTAATCAAAAGCACAAGCTCGGCCATGCTGAAATGCTTGCCCGCGAAGAGTTCGATCGGCACCAAGTAGAACGGTGCCCAAAAGATCACCAACGCCAGCCCATAGACCAGACGTTGATAGATTAAGAAGAACAACAACGCCGCACACAGCGCCGTCCACAGCAGCGCAGGCGAGAAATATAGCAAGCCCGCGCTCAGCGCCACCGCCAGGGCCACCGGGGTATCACCGGCGCGCCGCAGCGTATTGGGCAGCGCGCCGCCCCAGGTGAACACCACCCCCGCGAAGAGCAGCAACGATGTAAGCACGCTCGCGCCCGCATGGAGCAGCGGGGCCGTACGCAGCGGTACACGCGCCCAAGCGAGCAGCTCCTTACGCAGTGTGCCGAGACCGGCCAGCCCCAACACGCCGCCCAGCGCCGAGGCTGCCAGCGCCGCCGTATAGCCACCCAGCGCGGGCGGCGTGGCGACCTGAAAGCCCCCCATCACCCACTGCCCCCCCCACGACGCCTCCCCGGTCACATCGACCGTGTGCGCGGTGTGCGGGTCCATGCCGCGCGCCACCGCGATGATCTCCTCGGTGTGGCGGGTGCTATCCGCCGAGTTGAGCACAATGTAAGCACGTCCATCGGGGTCTTTGGGCAGCGCGTTGGCAGGCTCACCATCCACCGTGACATAGAAGTAGGCATTATAGTAGAAGCGGTGCAGCTCCAGCGCCGCATCCGTCCCATTGAAGGTGAAGCGGAAGCCATTGCCCGTGCCCATGCCCATATCGGCGCCGAAGTGGGTGAAGTTCCAATCGCCTCGGTATTCGATGTACGGGTTCTCGGCCCGGTAGCGGCCCGGCGGCGCGCCATCCCCAGGCGTGGGGAAGACCGTGACGAGCGCGCCCGGCTTCCCGTCGGCCCCGACCACAGCAAACCCCCACTGAGGGTCATCTTCCGGCACGCGCGGCTGCCAGTGGTGCAAGATCAGCGCACCGGTCCAGGGCCACTCACGCTGTGCGCGTGCATAGGCGGCGGCGGCGCGTGCGGCCTGGTCCTCTGCGCTTGCCGCGCCCCATATCGACGGACGCCCCGTCCAACCGGACGGCAAGTGATTCCAACCAAACGCGCTTGCCCAGAGCGCCTTATCTGCGTCGCCGTTTGCCTCCATCACCTCACGCAGCAGGATGAAGCGCGAGAAGTTTAGTAAGTTTGCCTCGACACGGCGATCTTCCGGCCCGGTATCGAAGCCATAAGGCTTGCCCGCCGCCCCGTCGAAACATGCACCGGCGCCATGCCCATACATCCCTTGTAGGAAGGCCATCTCGTTGAGGTTATCCGGCCCCTGCTCCATCGTGGGCGCCAACGCCGCCGCGAGCACAGTTGCAGTAGGTTGTTGGCTGGCGTCCGGGTCAACAGGCGCATCGTTGGCATGGATGGCGGTGTAGGCCGCGCAGAGCAGCGCGCTATATTCGGGCGGCTGCGGCATCCCGCCCCAGTGTGCCTTTAGGTTCG
>CAZJBO010000350.1:0-3340 GCA_964544075.1 uncultured Anaerolineae bacterium | reverse complement strand
CTTATGACTACAGCTTCGAGCACATGGGTGCCCGCGTCCGAACTGGACGACGCGACTTATCGGCGGCGCATCCGTGCCTGGACACTCTACGACTGGGCAAACTCGGCGTTTGCTACCACCATTCTCGCCGCCGTGCTGCCCACCTACTACAGCGATGTCGCAGGGGTAGGGCTTGCCGCCACCGCCGAGGCCAGCCGCGCCATTGCCACACGCAACTGGAGCACCACGCTTGCCGTCGCCCTCTTCATCGTCGCCATCCTCTCGCCCATCCTCGGCACAGTCGCCGACGTGATGCGCGGCAAAAAACGGATGCTGGCAATCAGCGCCGGTGTGGGCATAGTGGCAACCGGGCTGATGGTGTTCATCGGCACCGGCGATTGGCTGCTTGCCTCTGCATTGTTCATCTTTGGGCGCATCGGGTTCGGCGCGGCCAATGTCTTCTACGATGCGCTGCTGCCCCATGTCGCCCGCCCCGGCGATATAGATAAAGTAAGCACACGCGGTTATGCAATGGGATATCTCGGCGGGGGGCTGCTCCTTGCCGTCAACATCGTGATGATCTTCACCCTGCCCGGCGCACCCAACTACTGGGGCGTCCGGCTTTCCTTCCTCAGCGTAGCGGTCTGGTGGGGCATCTTTACCTTCCCAATTATGCGCCAGGTGCCTGAACCGCCCGCCGCCGACCTCGGTGACGCCAAGAAGAACCCCATCACCGCCAGCCTGGACCGGCTGCGCCACACCTTCCGCGAGATACGCAACTATCGCGAACTGCTCAAGTTCCTGATCGCATTCTGGATTTACAACGACGGCATCGGCACCATCATAGGCGTAGCCGCTATCTATGGCGCCGCGCTCGGCTTCGGCTCGATCGAAATCATTGGCGCGCTGTTGCTTGTACAGTTCGTCGGCATCCCCTTCTCAATCATGTTCGGGAGCATCCCCAGCCCTAGCGAAACCCGCCGTGCCCTCTTCTTAGCCTTCATCATCTGGAACTTTATCACGCTGCCCGCGCTGGGCTTGTTGCTCACCAGCACCGCGCCGCCGGAGATCACCGGCGCGCCTTTCGATCCTTACCCGGCATCGGGCGAAGCCGTCGGGAGCGGCATCTATCAAACCGATGGCGACGACAGCGCAATCGTCTTCACCGGTGACTGGCATACCGAGAAGATCGGCAGTGCTGTCTATCATGTCACCGATGACCCCGCTGCCACCGCCAGCATCACCTTTAACGGTTATGGCGTCAACGTCACGCGCGCCATCGGCCCCAACTATGGCATCGCCCGGCTGGAGCTTGACGGAGAGCCGGTCATGGCAGAGAGCGCCGACGCAGAGGATGTCGTACAACCGGTGGAATGGGATAACGTCAGCCCCAGCGTACATCAGACCGACCCCTACACGATCGAAGCCACGGCGGAGGGCGAGGCCGTACACACTTTGCTCATCCGCAACACAAGCGAGCACAACCCCGCATCGACCGGCACCCGCTTGGCAATCGACCTAATCGAAGTGCTCGACCCCCCGCGCGAATCTAGCATCCTGTTCGTGTTGGCGATCTTGGCGGTCAACGAGGCGTTAGGCCTGGCGCTGAGCCGGTTTGTGTTCCAGAAGTGGACCGCACGCCTCGCCGCCGGCATGACTGCCAAGCGCGGTATCTTGCTGGCATTGATGGTCTACGCGGTTGCGGCAGTGTGGGGGTACCGGCTCGACAGCATCTTGGAGTTCTGGTTGCTGGCCTTCATGATCGGCGTGGTGCAGGGCGGCAGCCAAGCGCTCAGCCGCTCGCTCTATGCCAGCATGTCACCGAAGGCCAAGAGCGGCGAGTTCTTCGGCTTCTTCAGCGTCAGCGAGAAGTTCGCCGGTATCTTCGGCCCGATCATCTTCGCCGCCGTCATCTCGACAACCGCCGCTACCACCGGAGTGCCTTCGCCGCGTCCGGCGGTGCTCTCGATAGTCATACTGTTCATCGTGGGCGGTTTCCTGCTCACACGGGTAAACGTGGACGAGGGGCGGCGCGTGGCACAGGAAGAAGACGCGCGCTTTGCCGGCCTATCATAACTAATCATTGGGGCGGCCCGTCGGTCGCCCCATCGTGATTATCCGCCCCGCGTCACCTCGATCGTCCGCAGCACCAGAACCCACCCGACACGCAGCCCGGCCATATCGCCCACCTCTAGGGCCGGTGTGTCGGGTACAGTGTACAAGAACACCCGGATGCTATACACGCCGGGTGAGAGGTCGGGCGGCAGGACGAGTGGACGTGGGTCAGAGAAAGATTGTACATCGGATAGCGGCCCGTCGTGCGCTGCCACTACCTGCTCGTCCCGGCTTACCAAGTGGACCGCCGCCGCATAATCTGCCTCCGGGCGTCCCTCTCTCGACCAATCGAGCGTAAGGTCAACCGTCTCGCCCGGCGCGTATACCCGCGCGTCTAGGCGGTGGCGTAGCACCAGATGCCCCGACCCAAAGTGATACGCGGCACGCTCCGGGTCTTGCGGGGGCGGCGCGAAGAGATACCCACCCATCCCGAAAGCCGATACCAACCGCGTGTCTTGTCGGGTCTCCTTTAGATAGTACGCCGCGAAAGATACACGCGGCGTCGGCCATTCGCTGACCAGCCAGACGCGCGTGTGCCCTTCCGCCGCAGCACGCACGGCCTGCTCGAAGGCCGTGCCTTGCGGCGGCATCGGCATCTCGAACAGCGAGAGCGGTTCCGGTGCGTCGGGCCATCGGTGTAAGAAATAATAACGGAAAGGTAAGGTAAACAGGTGCTCGCCGACGTGGAGCAGCACCGGATCGCTTGGCTCGAAGTAGGGCGCCATATCCGCCACAAAGCCGCGCCAGGGGAAGCGCTCCGGCAGCAAGATATGGTGCGCAGCGGGGCCAGGCCGCGCAATCAATGTGGCAAGCAGCAGCCAGGGCAACCGGCGTAAGCGTCCCAGCCCGGCGCCGACCAGAAGTGCCACGCCCGGCATGACCATGAAGATGTTGCGCGGCGTATAGATCGGGAACCAGAGGTTAACCGCCAGTGTCAGAGCGAGAGGCAGCGTCACCCATAACAACACCAGCCAGACGCGCTTACGTGGGTCATGCCGCCACACTAAGAGCGCCAGCACGCCCAACGCACCGAATATCGCCCAGCCGCCGTTACCAAGCAGCTTTACCAATAATTTAACCTGCACCTGGTCGGTGGGGATGGCTTGCATCAAGCCGCCGGGACGGAAGTTGATCTGCCAGAGCAAGAAAGGTAGCCACGGCGCATAAACCGCCCCGATGCCAAACATCAGGAAGAGCCAAGCCCGTTTGGGTACAGCACGGCGCTGCGTTGTCCAGTAGTGCAGAC
>CAZJBO010000349.1:0-3350 GCA_964544075.1 uncultured Anaerolineae bacterium | reverse complement strand
ACCGCGTCTATGTGGTGGTCTACCCCACCGAGCAAGAGGCACAGGTCGCGAAGGTCTTGGGCGCCGATTGGGACCCCACCGCAAACGCCCAACATGCCCTCGAACTCGCACGGCACGAGGCCAGCACAGACCCCGGCAGCCCGTATACTTGGTTCAACCTGGGGTCATCGTTCGTGCTGCTAGGGCAATACGAAGACGCCGCCACCGCATACGACCAGGCATTCTTCATCGGCCCGCCCTGGCGAATGCTCTGGTATCAGTTTGGCCCTTATGAGGCCTACCTGCACACCGCCCCGCCCCGCCTCTCTGATGTCGAGGCACTGGTGCAGGTCAACTTGAGCAATACCCCCTACCTCGAAGAGACCTATTATTATCAAGGCATGGTCCACATGCTGCGCGGCGACAACGACAAAGCCGCAGAGTCATTCCGGCTGGCGCTCCAGCACAACCATAACTTCACCCCGGCATCCGAGGCGCTTGCCCAGCTCCTCCAATAAGCATAACCGATACGAAAGGCGGACGTATGGCAAAGCGTTTTGCTTCCTTCGGGAATTCGCGGAGTCTTTGGCGGGCCGGCGGGTTCAGCATCCTTGCCCTATTGCTCGGCAGCGCGTGCGCATGGGGCGGGCCGGCACAAGCCCAAGACAGCCTGCCGGACTACTTCCAGCTATATAACTTCGGACAGGTCTATCAAACCTGGAACAATTGCGCCGGTGCAACCCTCACGATGGCCCTCAACTATTGGGGCTGGGGCGGCGACCAGCAAAGCGCCGCACGCTTCCTCAAACCCAACGAAGAGGATAAAAACGTCAGCCCCGGACAGATAACGGTCTTTGTCAACGACCATGTGCCCGGTCTGCTGGCAATCGCACGGCAGGCCGGCGACATCACCCGCCTCAAACAATTGATCGTCGCCGGCTTCCCGGTCATCATCGAGACCGGCTTCGACCCCGCCGACCTCGACTGGATGGGGCACTATCGCCTGCTCGTCGGCTATGACAATAGCTACAACGGCGGCAGCTTCTACATCTTCGACTCATATCTGGGCAGCGGCGATGGGCAAGGCATCCTGGAAACCTATGCGGATATCGACACGGTGTGGCAACACTTCAACCGCGTGTACCTTGTGATCTATACACCGGAGCGCGCAGCATTGCTGGCAGACCTGCTCGGCGATGATTGGGATGTGCAGCGCAACATCCAACACGCGCTGCAAGTGGCGCAGAGCGAGACTCTGACTGCCCCGGAGAACCGCTATGCCTGGTTCAACCTGGGCACCTCTTATGTGCTCGGCGGCGCGTACGAGGAAGCCGCCGCCGCATACGACCGAGCGCGGCGGCTGCGCTTGCCGTGGCGGATGCTCTGGTATCAGTTCGGGCCGTTCGAGGCATACCTACACACAGGCCGCCTGCACGATGTGGAAGCGCTGGCGCGCCACACCCTCAAGCGCACACCCTATGTAGAAGAGCTGTACTACTACCTCGGCATGGCGCAAGCGGCACGCGGCGACTATAACGCGGCGATCGCCGAATTCGACAAGGCGCTTGCCTTCAACCCTAACTTTACCCCGGCCTACGCCCCTCGGCAGGAGGCCCGCCTCAAGGTGGCATACATCCAATGAATCAGACCCGGCACACAAACGATACCCCCACCCGCAAGGTCCCCACCCTATCGCACATCATCCGCTCGACCCTTATCGTGATGGTGGCCTCGGCAGCGGCAAAGGCTATCAGCTTGGGACAGACCGTCATCACAGCCGGCAAGTTCGGGCCGGAGTGGGATACATACGTGGCGGCGATGAGCATCCCCGACCTAATCGTCATACTGATATCCGGCGGCGCGCTGATACAAGCATTCCTGCCGGTCTTCGCCGACTTCCTCGCCCAGGGCGATACGGAGCGTGCGTGGCGGCTGGCGAGCGCGGCGATGAACACGGTGTTCCTCGTAGCGCTGCTCATGGCGGCGGCGGCGTTTCTCCTTGCGCCCTGGCTCGTGCCGAACGTCATCGCGCCGGGCTTTGCCGACATCGCCCAACTGCGCGCCACGCCATACTCCACGCCCGGCCCCGCCGCGCTTCACCGCCTCGCACAGAGCAGCGCCCAGATCGCGCTGACGGTAGAACTCTTGCGCATCCTGCTGCTGAGCAGCCTCATCTTCACGATAAGCGGCCTGTTCATGGGCATCTTGCAGGCACACCAAAACTTCTTCCTCCCGGCGCTGGCGGCGGTCTTCCAAGACGCGGGCTTGTTCTTCGGCATCGTGGTCTTGGTGGGTCCTTTGGGGATGCAGGGCGTGGCATGGGGCGCGGTCATCGGCGCGGCAAGCCACTTCCTCATCCAACTGCCGGGCCTGATCTACTTCGGGGCGAAGTGGCGCCCGGTGCTGGGATGGGGCCTGCCGGAGCTGCGTTTGGTTATCAAGCTAATGATCCCGCGCATCTTGGGCTTGGGGCTGGTGTTCTGGTTTAATCTGCGCTTCCTGCCGACCCGCCTTGCCTCGAACATGGCGGATGGCTCTATCGCTGCATATGACTGGGGCTGGCGGCTGATGCAAATCCCCGAAACCTTGCTCGGCACGGCGCTGGCCGTGGTCATCTTCCCGACGCTGGCGACGCTCTCATCGCTGGGTGATGTGGCGGGCAAACGCAAAGCGTTGGCGGGTGGGCTGCGCTACATCCTTGCGGTGACCATCCCCGCCGGGGTCGGTATGCTCTTGGTGGGGCGCCCGTTGATTAGCTTGCTTGAGCGCGGCGACTTTACCCCAGAACTCGGCGATATGGTGTATGGGGCGCTGGCAGCCTTTACGCTGGGCCTGATTACCCATGCAACGCTAGAGGTCGTGGCGCGCGCCTTCTATGCGGATAAGGATACGCTCACGCCGCTGTATACGGCAGTGGGGGGCGCGGCGATCAACCTGGTGCTGGCGCTGCTGCTCGGCGAAGCCTTGCAGGTGACGGGTGTAGCGCTGGCGAACTCGATTGCGATGCTGATCGAGGTGGGCGCGCTGGTATGGCTGCTGCGGCGGCGCTGGGCAGGCATCGACGAGAGGCAGCTTGCCCTCACGGGGGCGCGCGCCCTGGCAGCTTCGTTGGTCATGGCGGTGGCGGTCTTGGCGACACAGGCAGGGCTGGGGACGTTGGGCTTCAAGGCCGGTCAGGGCGTGGCAAAGACAATCGTAGGGATAGTGGGCGCGGTGGCGGTCGGCGGCGTGGCGTACTGCGCGGCGGGCTGGGCGCTGGGCATGGACGAGATCAAGATGATTCCGCGCATGGTGTGGGCACGGGTGCGCCGGGGGTCTGGGGCGCCTGCGGTTGAAACCGCAGGCTAGAATCACATGTCGGCTGCGCCGAC
>CAZJBO010000348.1:0-3356 GCA_964544075.1 uncultured Anaerolineae bacterium | reverse complement strand
CCCCGGCGAGGGAGAGGGGGATAGGGGGTGAGGGGCAGCGCGCACAAGGTCGGCGGCGCCGATGTATTGTTATTAGCCTAAGGTTTCAACCCCAGGCGCAGGCGCGCCCCAAGCAGCTACGCACGAGGCCGGTTATCCAAGATAAAGCGGCGCGGATCGATGTAATGTGTGCGCAGATTCCTCAGGTTCATGCGCGGCCAATGCCCCGGCTGTTTGCCCAGGATGTCGGTCGGCGAGAGGTCGAAATGCAGGTGATAGGGATATAGCCCGGCGGCATTGCCCACCGCCGCGATCTGTTCGCCGCGCTGCACCCGGCTGCCCTTCTGTACCTTGATGGCCTCCACGTGCGCCGACCGGCTGTATATCACCTCATTGGTCGATACCAGCGGGTCGTGTTTAATCACGATCACATTACCCCACCCACTGATATTGCCGACAAAGGTTACCTCACCGCTGGCGACCGCGTATACGGGCGCGTGGGCGTCGGCGTCCCAATAGGGGTTGTTGAGGTTTAGGTCAACCCCGGTGTGATACGCCTCGGCTGGCGTGCCGATGCGATAGCGCACCGCGAAGCCGGTTGCATCTATCCAGTGGCCGGGCCAGACTTGGTCGCTGGCGCGCTCGGCGCTCGTGCCGACCGGTGGATCGTAGCCGTCGGCGATGAAGTCATCTGCCCCGCTGCTGGTGATCTGTCGCCAGCGGATGGCGTCGAAAGCGATCTGGCGGCCCTTCTCGCCGGTCAGGTCGTTGAGGAAGATCACCCCCGCCGTTGGGGTCGCCGCCGGGTCGAACTCGAAGATGCCCAACGATACCCATTGGTCATAGTAGCGGCTCTGGTTCACCTCGATGAGCTTCTCGCCGCTGATGCCTTTGACGCCGTGCAGCTTATAGCGCGCGCGCTTGGTGGTGGCGTGTGTGCCGGGGATGAAGACCGATATCTCATAGCGTCCGGCCTCCGGCAGGCGCGGGTCCCAACGTGCCCACACTTCGCTGCTGTGGTCTTCGGTGTCCGAGTACTTCACCTGCCAGCCGTTCGTGCCCCGGAACACCAACCATGCCTCGTCTTCGGGCCGGCTCGAATGCACCCCGTCGGCATAGGCGGCGTCTTCGGGCTTGACCACCACGGTCACGCCGACGCCGGGCTTATCGGGGTTGGGCACGGGCGCATCGCCGAGCGGTTTGTTGATTACCGGGAACTGCGCGGTGCCGATCACGCCAAAGCGCCAGTATGAGACGCCCTTCGAGCCGTGTGCTTTGGCGATGCGCAAGGCTTCCTCGATGTCTTCGGGCACGCCGTTGCCTTGCAGCGAAGGGATGATCGGTATCTCGCGCCCGATGGCCTGACCATAGCCACCCCAGGTTTTGTATGCTTCCTCCATCACCGCGTCCACCGGGCGCTGGAAGGTGCGCCAGTAGGTTTGCGGGTGGATGCTGTCGATGAAAGGCATCCACTCTTCGGGATAGATGGCGTTCTTGTGCATGGGGCGTGGGTCCATCGACATGGCGATATGGAAGCGTCCGGGGATGTCGCGCCGCACCATCTCCATGAGCTTGCGCACGTTTTCCTTTGGCCCTTCCCAGAAGTATGCATACGGTTCGATGTCCAGGATCATCGAGCGCACGCCCGGCACCCGGCAGGCCTCCACGATCCGCTCGGCCTCTTGCGCCAGCGTGCTGGTACGACCCTTTGGCACACACCAGGCGTGGAATTCCATCCCGTTGGATTCGAGCTTGCTCACCCACCGCGCGATATCGCCGACGCCGGCCACCGCGAGGTCGGGCTTATTGGCCGCGTCCCAATATTCACCCTGCCATTTAGTCCCGTTGCTGGTCTTGACGAACAAGGCGGTGACGTTCGGTGCCCAGCCTTTGATGGTAGCGATAACATCATCAATGCTCGTCTCGCTAATCGCCCGGCCTTGCCAATGCCAAAGCGCGATTTTGTCGTCATAAGGGGTTTCCATTGTGCCTGTGCTCCTTCGCTTGCAGTAAGCATCACACGCCGATGCGATCGTTTACAGATAAGGCTGTAGACATTATAGAATAATGTCAGGAAAATCAGAAATGTGTATTGGTCGGGCAGATCGGTGGCGCGAACGCCAATACACCACTAGCATAGAGAGGTACATTCGCGTGCCGTGGCTCCTACAGGATAGCATTTTATGAAGACACAACAACGAACACAATTGCTTTGCATTGGCCTGCTGGTGCTCACCCTCACCGCTTGCTACAAACCCGCGCCCCAACCCACCCTCCGTCCATCCATCCCCTCCCCGACCCCGCTCCCCCCCGATACCCCCGACGTGCGCGCCGGTGGTTCCGCGCTGGTCGGTGTGGTCACCGAGGCCGTAGCCGAGAGCTTTAGAGCCTGGCAGCCGCACTATACGATCGCGCTCGACGCCTCCGGCACCAGCAGCGGGTTCAACCAGATGTGCCGGGGTGAGGCCGACTTGGTGAGCGCGATGCGCCCCATCAGCGGGGATGAGGCAAGCGCTTGTACGCGCAACGGCATCGACTGGTTGGAGATCGTGATCGCCTATGATGTGCTGGCGGTGGCGGCCAACCCGGAGGATGTGTTTCTAGACTGCCTGACCGTGGACGAGCTGCGCGTGCTCTGGAGCGAGGCCGAGGATTGGGCGGCGGTGCGCGAGGGCTTCCCGCCGGGGCAGCCGCTTAAGGTGATCGCGGCACCCCTCCACCCTTCGCAAGAACAGTTCTTTGCCGAGGCGCTGCACATCGAGGCCTTGCGTCCCGACATCAGCCCGGCAGACGATGCGGCGCACGCGGCTGCGATGGTGCTGGAGACTCCCGGTGCGGTCACCTATCTAGATTACGGCGGTTATCGCGCCGGGGTGAGGATGGGCGCGGTGCGCGCGCTGGCCGTGAACGCGGGGCGCGGCTGTGCCGCACCGGAGGCCGAATCGGTGTGGAGCGGGACGTATGATGTGTTGGCCCGCCCGATGTATCTATACGTCAACGCTGCGGCGCTGCGGCGCTTGTCGGTGTCGATGTTCGTCAGCTATTACCTCAGCCTGGATGGGCAGGCACGCATCACCGAGGCGGGCTATCTGCCGGCCTCGCCGGAGAGCTATGAGCGTGCACGTGCGGCGGTCGAGGCCCAGGCCGGCGAATAGCGGTCACTCTCGTCACACGCTGTCGCGTCCGGGGAGGGCTGGGTCCGGGGGGGCGCCTGGGGTTGAAACCCCAGGCTAATAAGGCCGTCGGCTCCGCCGACCTTTGCCGGAGTCTCGCGCGCTGTCGCGTCCGGGGAGGGCTGGGGTCCGGGGAGGGCCTGGGGTCCGGGGTCGGCGCAGCCGACGTATCGCGCTAGCCTGCGGTTTCAACCGCAGGCCCAA
>CAZJBO010000347.1:0-3365 GCA_964544075.1 uncultured Anaerolineae bacterium | reverse complement strand
CGTCACCGGCGTGTCCGGCACCAAGAATTGTGCGGCGCTCCCGTTGCTTCCGTTGTTCCCGGCGACCCCGTTGTTCCCGTTGTTATCGTCCATCTCAATCCACCACCTTGACCTTGATGCCCGGCAGCCGGAACGATGATTTATCCTCCGGCTCCGGCTGCCAGCCGAACAGATTGCACGCGATGCGGCGGAATTCGGCGAGGAGGGCGGACGGTATCAGGCCGTCCGCCGCCGCCTCGGAGAGCAATTGTTGGCGGTTGCGCGCCGCGCCCACGCCCTTGTGATAGGGCAGCGTGCCCAGCACCGGCGGGAACGCGACTGCTGCAGCCTCGATGCCCTGCCGCACCGCCTTGATCGACAGGCCGCCAGGTTGTGGGCGGTTCCAGATCACGTGGATCGGCATTTGCGGTGCGGCAAAGACCCGCGATGCCACCGCGCCGTCCGCCGCCGTGGGGCAGAGCACATAGAGCATCCGGGCGTTGATGGTGCTTGCGGCGAGGACTTCGCACACCGGCGCGGCGGACAGCGCGGGGGGCAGGTCGAACACGACCAGATCATAGGCGGCGGCGAGGCTCTCAAACAGCGCCGTCGGCGCGTCGCTACGCTCCAGCAGAGCGTCAATGCGGCTCGGCTCCGAGGGCGCGGGGATGAGCTGCAGGCGCCCCCGGCGCTGTGGGACTTCGGCCCCGTCGATGATGTCGAGCAGGTCGGGGCGCGGGCGTGCGCCCAGCCCCGCGACGACGCCGCCCGGTTCGTTCAGGCCCACGAGCACGGTTTGCATCCGCTCGGCAGCCAGTGCCGCCAGCTCCGCCGCGATCGTGCTCTTGCCGGAGCCGCCAGCCGAGCCGGAACCCACCGCGAGCGCCATCGATGCCGTGCGGCGCGGCGCGGGCAGTGAGCGGAGAGAATCCTCGTGAGCATTAGGTTGCTTAGGTCGATGGGTAGGCTGAGAGGCTCCGGCGAATGCAGAAGCTGTGTTGTCTTTGAAGGAAGCGTCAGATGGCGCAGACGCTTGCCCTTGCTCGGCGGCCAATTTTCCGGTCAGCGCCGCCGCCGCGCCCGCGACCGGCTCAACCTCGTTGGCCTCGGCACGCCACACCGCCAGGGGTTTGGGTTGCATTAGCCACACTTTTTCCTCGGAGTGCGCCAGGCTCGACGGCAGCACCACCGCGACCGGCGTGGGTGCGAGGGTCTGCATCGCGCCCTGCAATTCGATCGGCGAGCCTGCCATATCCGCCCACAGGATGACCAAATCACCCGCAGTTTTCGCCGCCAGCGCGCACAATCCCGCCAGGGTGTCCGCGACCCCTGCGACCCGCAGGCCCCGGTTCGCCAGCGCGCTGTAGAGCGCCGTGTAGTCGGCGCGCGGATAACCCAGTAATATTTTCATCAATCCTCCCGATCAATCCTCTCGGTTGAACCAACGTCGCAGTTCGTCGTCATTCGGCGCGCTCCGCGCCACCATGCGCGGCCTGATAAGCGCCATCTCGATCTGCGCTTTGTGCATCGAAAGCCCCATGCGCGCCACGCATGTGCCCACCTCCAAGCGCGCGATGTGGTGCACGTAGGGCAGGTCGTGCATTCCCTTCGAGCTGCGCGCCACGTGCGGCAAGATTTGGTCCACATCGTCCGGGTTCTTGGACTGGAAGAAGTAGCTGTTGCCGCACGACGCGAGGATCGCGGGCGAGAGCGCGCTGATCGTCTGCGTGATGGGGTGCAGGTAGAAAGCCTTGCGGCTATCGCGCCACATGTCCTCGAAGAGAGGCGGCGTGTTGCCCCGCTTGCCGTCGCTCTCCTCCGCGCCGACGAGGACCTTGTTGGCCTCCTCAATGAAGACCTCGACGCGGTAGCGCGGTGCGCCGTCCGTGTGCACCTCCTCGCGCAGATCGGTGTAGATCGTCCAGAGCATCAGGCCGAACAGAGCGGCTTTGGTGAAATTGTCGCCGAAGGCGAGGCCGCCTTCGATGACGGTGACGCCCCATTCGTCGCCGGGCGGTCCGATGAGAGGCAGCGCCTCCAGCGCGGGGATCACCTCGCCGTCATTGACCGCGCCGGTGATGTGCCGGAGGTGGCCCTGGCAGAGACGTTCCAGGCGGTTGATAGCGCTTGACAGCGACTGCTTGTCGCCCTGATTGCTTGCCTTGTCGTGCACGATGCGCAGCTCGCGCACCCAGTCGGTGACCTCGGCCTTGCTGCTGCGGAGCACCACGAGCGCTTGGCGCTGCGGCGCGTCGAGCGCGTCGAGCGCGGTGCCCGCCGGGACGCCGACGATCCCGGCCTCGGCGCGCCGCACGCGCCGCCACTCCCGGCGCAGCTCCGTCTTCCAGCTCGGCAGCAGGGCGGGCACGTTCTCGATCGGTACGCCATGCTTGAGGTATAGGTAGCGCAGCGTGGCCTGGAGCAGCCCGATTTGCCGTTCGCCCATGCCGCCGGCATTCGCCAAAATCTGCACCAGCGACCCCACGTAGGTATTGACATCGACGCGGCGCGGCACGCGCAGCAGCGGCCAGCGCAAAGGGCGCGGCGCGCCGGGGTAGAGCTGGAAAATCTCAAATCTCTCGCGCGGCAGCGGGGAGTTGAACAGCCCCCGCCAGCCCGTGCCGAACTCGAAGGTGAGCACCGGGCGGTGGAGCTTCATCGCCATCTCGAACGCCAGCCGGATGGCCAGTTCAGACTTGCCCGTGCCGGTATCGCCCTGAATTGCGGAGTGGAAGTGGCGATCCGGCAGGAGCACGAAGGGCGTTTTGCCGAGCGCGCCGCGCTCGATCGACCATTGGTGGCCCAACACCAAGCCCCGGTCAAGGTACTTAGGCAACGCCATCTCGCCGTAGAAGGCATAATTCGGCAGCTCCTCCTGGCTCATAATCGCCGGGCCTTCCTCGAAGATGCCCGGTCCGACGAACGCCGCCAGCATTCGGGGGGGCAGGAGCGTGGTGTGGCGGTAGCCTTCGAGCAGGCCCGGCACGCGCTCCTCCATAGTCGCGGGCGTGAAAACGGAGGCGTGCAGGTGGATGTATTCCTGCTCGTCGGGGTCGAGGTAGCGCGGTTGCACGGCGGTGGCGACCTCCTGGGTGCCGGTGAACGCCTGCCGCACCGCCGCTTCGAAGACCACAACCGCCTCGCGGCTGGGCAGCAGCGCGTACACGTCGGTGAGGTAGCCGCCGTCAAGGACGGCCTCGCGTAACAAGCGCTCTTGGGTTGTGAGCAGCTCGCCCACGATCAGCGCGCCGTCATCGACCCACTGATAGGTTTTCGATGCGCCGAGGGAGGGCACAATACCGCCGGAGAAGCCGTAGCTGCGGCAGTTGTAGTTGAGGCCCTTGAGGAAGGGGCATTACGAGAGTTAAATGGCGTAGCAAAACCAG